>DBCZ01000023.1:564-12376 GCA_002293315.1 Ruminococcaceae bacterium UBA945 | reverse complement strand
TCGATGAGCTTCTCCTCCACGACGTCTTGAATCTGCTCAACCGTCGGGGTTTTTGCCCTGCTCTCAATCTCCTCTACGACCTCGTCGGTGATTCTGTCAAGCTCCGCGTCGGTGAATTTCTCCGTCGCGTTTCTGACGTTCGCCTTGAAGATTGCGTTCCTTATCTTTGAGCGGTCAAACAGAACGGTGTCTCCGCTTCTCTTGATGATAACCTCTAACATTGCTCTTCCTCACTCGATGTTAATGTGATTTGCCCCGCCATATCCTTAATTTGCGAATAATTTTAAGTTTCGTTGATTTTCGGCACTGCATTAGCTTTTTTATGCAAATTCCTCATTCCGGTGGCGATTATAATTATAGAACTTATGCAATGTGCTGTCAAGGGCTTTTTACACAATATATAGTATATTTTTATGTTTTTTATTTAACGAAACGCAAAATATACCGTGCAGCCATGATTGTTTCACAGCAGGAAACACGGTATACCTGTTTATTCGCGCTTTTCTGTTTTATTTATGTTCCACAACAGTTATATCAAGCTCTTCAAGCTGGCTTTCCTCCACCGGCGAGGGTGCGTCCGTCATAAGCTCCTTCATGCTTTGCACCTTCGGGAAGGCCACAACGTCCCTGAGGCTCTCTGTGCGCAGAAGCTCCATCGTCAGCCTGTCCAGCCCCAGCCCCAAGCCTCCGTGCGGCGGTGCGCCGTATTTGAATGCCTCCAGCAAAAAGCCAAATTTCTCATTCGCCTCCTCCTGCGTCAGCCCCAGCAGCTTGAAAATCCTGTTTTGCAGCTCCGAATCCGTTATACGTATTGAGCCGCTGCAAAGCTCCTGACCATTGATAACCAAATCATACGCCTTCGCCCGCACGCTGGCCTTATCACTTTCAAGGTAAGGCAGGCACTCGTCCATCGGCGAGGTAAACGCGTGGTGCATTGGCTCCCACTCTCCCGTTTCCTCATTGAAATCGAAGAACGGGAACTCTACTATCCACAGCAGATTATTCTGCTCAGTCGGGATTATATCCAGCTTCTTCGCCACCTCTGTGCGCAGAAGCCCGAGGTGCGAAAGCACGCTGCTGTTCTTTGTGTCGGCGATAATCAAAACGACGTCTCCGGTTTCAGCGCCTGTCTTGGCGAGGATGGCGTTCATTTCTTCCTCCGTGAGGAATTTTGCAAAGCTGCTGGATATTGCCTCTTCTGTCAGCCTTGCCCATGCAAGCCCCTTTGCGCCGTAGCCTCTGACGGTCTCTGTGAGCTTATCCACTTCTTTTCTCGTGAGAATGTTCACTGCATTTTTCGCAACAATTGCCCGCACGCTCCCTCCGCCGCTTATTGCCCCGGTGAACACGCCGAAGCCGCAAGCTCTCACTTCTTCAGTAATATCACAAAGCTCCATGCCGTATCTCGTGTCCGGCTTGTCTGAGCCGTATTTCTCCACAGCCTCTTTATACGTCAGGCGGTGAAACGGGACGGCTATGTCAATGTCGAGCGTCTCCTTAAAAAGATACTTGATATAACCCTCGCCCATCGCGAGGACGTCCTCCATGTCCACAAAGCTCATTTCCATGTCGATTTGCGTGAACTCCGGCTGGCGGTCAGCCCTTTGGTCCTCATCGCGGAAGCTTCTGGCAAGCTGGATATATCTGTCAAAGCCCGCCACCATTGAAAGCTGCTTATACAGCTGCGGTGACTGCGGAAGCGCATAGAAGCTACCCTTGTGCACCCTTGATGGCACAAGGAAATCCCTTGCGCCCTCCGGCGTGGATTTCATGAGCATCGGCGTCTCTATCTCTATGAAGCCGTTCTCATAGAAGTATTCCCTCGTCGCCCTTGCTACCTTGTGCCTCATAAGAAGATTGCTCTGTAAAACAGGCCTTCTGAGATCAAGATAACGGTATTTCAGGCGCAGCTCCTCCTTCGCCGTTGTGTTGTCAATGATTTCAAACGGCGGCGTCTCGCTCTCATTGAGAATGCGCAGCTCATGGACGAAGATTTCCACCTCGCCCGTCGGGATTTCCATATTCTTCGATGAACGCTCGCGCACCTGCCCTCTCGCCGCCAAAACGAACTCGCCCCGCGCAGCAAAGGCCTTATCAAAGATTTCCTTATCGGTCGTGTCGTCAAATGCAAGCTGCACTATTCCGCTTCTGTCGCGCAAATCTATGAAAATAAGCTGCCCGAGGTCTCTCTGCCGCTGCACCCAGCCGAAGACAGTCGCCTCCATGCCTGCGTCTTCAATGCGGAACTCTCCGCAGTATTTGGTTCTTTTAAGCCCGTGAATCGTCTCCATAATTCTCTCCTATTCCGCCATAAAATCTTCCGCCATTGACGCCGCCGTGAGATAAGCATCAATAAAATCATCGCCGAGGCTGATTTCCATTTTCTCGCCGGTTTTCATGTTCTTGATTTCCGCCTTGCCGCTTGAAACTTCATCACCGCCGAGCACCATCGTGAATTTGGCATTTATCCTGTCGGCATACTTCATCTGCGCTTTCAGCCCTCTGCCGCACAGCTCTGTGTCGCAGATAACGCCGCACTTATGGAGCGCATTAGTGAGGACTATCGCCTTCTCCGCGGCCTCGGGGTTCATCGTCGCGATGAACAGCTCGCATTCGTTTGCGGGGATAGGCTCAATGCCCTGCGCCTTCATCACAAGCGCGATTCTATCCATGCCGAGCGCATAGCCCACCGCCGCGGTCAGGTTGCCGCCCAGCTCTTCAACGAGGCCGTCATATCTTCCGCCGCCGCCGATTGAGCTTTGCGCGCCAATGTCGTTTGAGACGAACTCAAAGACCGTGCGCGTATAGTAATCAAGCCCTCTCACAAGCGAGGAATCAAGCGTATACTTTATTTTCAGCGCGTCAAGGTACCTTTTCACGCCGCCAAAATGCTCTTTGCATTCCTCGCAGATATAGTCGATTATCTTCGGCGCGCCTTTTGCGATTTCAGCGCATATCGGGCTTTTGCAATCGAGGATTCTCATCGGGTTGCGCTCAAGCCTTGATTTGCATGAATCGCATAGCTTTTCCTCATGCCTGCCGAAATAATCCTTCAAGGCTTTATGATAGACGGCGCGGCAATCCGGGCAGCCGATTGAATTGAGCACAAGCTCCACTTCCCTCAGCCCCAGCCTCTCGAACTGCGCCATAGCCATCGCGATAACCTGCGCGTCTGCCTGCGGCTCCGCCGCGCCGAACATCTCCACGCCGAACTGGTGCAGTTCTCTCATTCTGCCCGCCTGCGGTCTTTCATACCTGTAAAAAGTGCCGCAGTAGTAAGCTTTAATCGGATAGCCACCATTATAAAGACCATGCTCCAGCATGGCACGTGCCACGCCCGCCGTGCCCTCCGGACGCAGGGTTATCGAGCGCCCGCCCTTATCCTCAAACGTGTACATCTGCTTCTCCACTACGTCTGTGGTGTCGCCCACACCGCGCAGGAACAGCTCCGTGTGCTCAAACACAGGTGTTCTTATCTCCGAAAAGCCGTTCATCTCCGCTTCGCTTTTCAAGACGAACTCCATCGTCTGCCACAGGCCTATCTCCGCGCCTGTTATGTCCGTCGTGCCCTTTGGGGCCTTGGTTACGAGCTCCATATTTACCTCCTGTATATATCTCTATGAAAATACTCTACGTTATTTCAAGATAACAAAAACCCTCATCCCGTAAAGGGACGAAGGTTAATCTCCGTGGTGCCACCCTTTTTCAAGCCGTGTCAAATCGACAAAACAGCTCCTTTGCTCCATCGCTAAGCACGGAGTAAATCAACGCTCAGCGACGCAAAACAGCTCGTGAGTGTCTTCGCCTCAGCTTTCATAGGTGTTTTCAGCAAAGCGCACCCTCTCTGAATGATAGCTTGAGATTACTCTTCTCAGTCATTGCCGTATAAATCTGTAATGAAGCATAACATAAATATAGGCGTTTGTAAAGCGGCGGATTTCTGATTTTGCGTCTCGAAAAAGAATTACACTTTATCTTGACATGGGAAGGCAAGTGATGTAGAATGTAATCACATTTATGTGAGATCTGAATCACAGATCTCATCGGCATCCTATAGGAGGGTGAAATTATGGCAAAATATCAAAAGTATGTTTTCGTAAACGAGTCTCTTTCAAATCCCGATGACAAAACCGCCAGTAAATTCATTGCGTATCAGACCTGGAACACAGGTGAAATCTGGTTTGCCGAGGTGGTGGATGACGGAAACGCCTTCTTTCATTACAAGCAGGGTCACAAAGACGAGGGCCACAAGGACAGCATCATCAATTATATCACCGCTGACGGCACCCCGTGGCAGGCGACCATTGAAGACTACGTCTTTTTCCATTCCCCGAACGGTGATAAAAGCAATGGTCACAGTGACACTGTGATCGCCTATATCACCGCAAACGGCGCGCCTTTCAAAGGAAGCTTCGCAGAGTGGTATGACGCCTGAGTAACAGAAAAGCACAGAAAGCCCGCCCTCGCAAACGAACGAGGGCGGGCTTTTACCGTGCGGAAGTGCGCATCCACTTTTTCCTGTACGCCACGGCGAAGACCACAGAAAACACCGCGATGTTTGCCGCAATTACCGCTATCGCAAGCGGGAAATTCGCTGAGAAATCATTTACAATCACGTTCATTTGCTGGGTATACAGCACACTCGCGGCTTTTTCGATTGTCTCATTGAAGCTCGCAATCATAGGCGTGAAGCCGAAAATCACAGCCAGCGGCATGCTCGCCGCCATTGCGGACTGCTGATTCTTCGATAAAATCCCAACTGCTGCGCCGAGGATTATCGAGGCCGCCGCGCTTAGAATCATAACCGTCAGGAATTTCAGAGCTTCCTCCGCAGTAAAGCTGCCAATCAGCGTGAAAACGCCAGAGCCGATTATCCCCGCCAGCAGTACGAATCCGCCAGCGCCCAACAGATACTGATGCGGCTTCACGCCAGCCATCACGAGGAAGCGCAGGCTTTGGCGCTCTGTGTCTTCTGCAATTATGCCCGCCATCGTCGGAATAAGCGCCATTCCGGTAAATATTGACGCCATCATTGTTACAAACATGTTGGGCGGTATCGCGTCATTCGTTTTTGCGATCAGCTCCGTCATAATTAGCGCCACCGCAGGAAAGATGATGAATTCAATGAGAATCATCGGGTTTCTGAAAATATCCTTAGCCTGCTTGATAAAAATCGCTTTTGTACTTCTCATTCCAGTTCCACTCCCGTCAATTTGATAAATACACTTTCCAAATCCGGCACTGTTTTGATTGCGCCGTAGCGCTCGCATATCTCAGCGGGCGCGCCCTGCTCCACGATTTTGCCTTTATTGAGAAGCGCCACGCTGTCACAGAGCTTCACAGCCTCTTCCATATTGTGTGTGGTGAGGAAAATCGTCGCGCCGTTTTCTCTCAGCGTTTCAATCAACCTGTGGATTCCCCTTGCAGTCGCGGGGTCAAGCCCGCTTGTGGGTTCGTCAAGGAAAAGGACCCTCGGCTCATGCAGAATCGCCCGAGCAAGCGCAAGGCGCTGCCTCATACCGTTTGAAAGCTTCTGCACCTGCCGCTTTGCGGCGTCTTCAAGCCCCACTTTTTTGAGCGCCTGCATGGCTTTCTCCTTTGGAATGCCGTAAATGTCCGCGAAGATATAAAGATTATCCAGGCAATTCAGGCGGGTGTAAAGCCCGTCTTCGTCCAGCATAAGCCCTGTTTCAAAGGTCGTCACGCCTGTGTCATGTTCGCCTGCGTCTGCTTCTATCTGCTTCGTGAGGATATTGATAATCGTCGTCTTGCCCGCACCGGACGGCCCCAGCAGACCGAAGATTTCCCTTTCATGCGCTTCAAATGTCACGTCAGACAGAACCGTATTTGCACCGTAATTCTTAACTACATTCTGCATTCTTATCATTGCTTTCCCTCCAATGGATTATACCCGAGTTTTGTAAAATACGCCCCGAGCGCCTCTGCTATATATCCCTCTATTATTCCGAATCTTGACTGCAATTTATCTCCCCACTCACCTTTATCTTCAGCAAATTTCATCAGCCCTGGCAGCAGGCTCATATCGCCGCCCGTGAAATCGTTGACCATATCCCACCACTCTTTTGCGAGCTCCTGCCCCTGTGTGCTCTCAGGCGGCTCTTTCTTTTCATTGAGCAGTATGGCTTTATCACACAAGCGGTCCAGCGTGCTCAATATGTTCTTGCCTTTTTCCATTGTGAATCTGCCGCGCAGGTGGTCAAGCATTTTATCATCAAAGTGCTTGATTAGCCAGTAAAACTCATTGTTCAACTGAAGGTTCACGACGATATCGGCATATTTCTTGAAGTCCACCTCGCGCATTTTCCTTGTCTCATCGCGCAGCTTTTCCACTGCCCCGAGAACCTCAGAAAGTGAGGTTATCTTTTCTTTTATGAGCTCCGCCTGTTCGGAAAGCACCTCTGCCACCTGCTCCGGCGTTTCCAGAGAGACGAGGCGGGTTTTTATGTCAGTTAGCGAAAATCCCAGATATTTCAGGGATTGTATCTGATGAAGCGCCACAATATCCCTATCTGTATAAAGCCTGCGCCCGCCCTCACTTTCGGCGGACGGAGAAAGCAAGCCTTCCTTGTCGTAGTATTGCAGCGTTCTCACGGTTGTGTTCATTCTCTTCGCGAGCTCGCCCACTGTCATGTATACCTTTTCTTTATTCATCTTATCACCCTTTCTGCCTTCATTATAATATGTGACGTAACGTCATGAGCAAGACATATTTTTATTCTTAAGGAATTTGTAAAAAACAAAAAGCCCGCGAAATAACGCGGGCCCAACTTTTCCTTAAATTTACATTTCATCAGTTCACCGTGGGATACCAATAGGTCAGAGTATCGTGTTGAACGATATGCCCCTCCATGGCACTCAGAAGCTCGCCTTAATGCTTACGCCCTCACTATCTCGCGCCAGTCGAGGTCGCCGCGCTCAAGGCCGTGTATCAGCACCTCCGCCGTGGCGATATTCGTCGCGAACGGGATATTGTGCATGTCACAGAGCCGCAGGAGATTCATGGCGTCCGGTTCAGAGGGCTTCGGGTTCAAAGGGTCACGGAAAAAAAGCAGCAAATCTATCTCATTATATGCAATCCTCGCGGCAATTTGCTGGTCGCCGCCCTGAGAGCCGCTCAAAAAGCGCTGGATATGAAGCCCCGTCGTCTCGGCAACCTGCTTTCCGGTTGTGCCGGTGGCACAGAGAGAGTGGCGGCTGAGAATGCCGCAATAAGCTATGCAGAACTGATTCATCAGCTCCTTCTTTGAATTATGGGCCGTGAGTGCGATGTTCATAAATACCCCCTATGTCATGTCAATCCATTTCTATCGGAATCATTGTTCCTTCCAGGCGTGAGGCTATTCTCTCCGCTGCCATCATGCCGCGTGAATCCGGCTTTGCGCTGTCGCCCTTCAGGAAAGCGGCAGCATAGGAAAAATCTTCAGGCACGACGCCCATGAGCTTGATGCCCGTCTCATCGATAACTGCGTCTAAATCATCAAAAACTCCGGTTTCATCAAAGAATTCGCCGTTGAAGCGGTTGATGACAAGCCCGATGTCAGACACTTCCCTCTCCTCAATGAGCTTTCTCACCGCCGTCGCGCTCCGCACGCAGACAGGGTCAGGTGTGCAGACGATAAGCGCACGGTTAGCGGCCGCAATAGCCGCGCGAAAACCCGTGCCTATACCCGCAGGCGAATCCAGAATGATATGGTCGAAATATCTCGAAAGCACCGGCATCAGCTTCTTCATCACACCCGGCTTGACAGTCTCTCTGACAGAAGACGGTGCCGGCAGAAGATAAAGCCCCTCTGTGCCGCGGCAGGAATAAATGGCCTCAATCGGCGCACACCTGCCGTTGATTACGTCTGAAATATCGAAGACAAGCTCTTCCTCAACGCCCATCATGCGGTCGAGGCTTCTCAAGCCGGCGTCACAATCAACAAGCAGCACCCGCCTCGATTTCGCGGCAAGCGCCCTGCCTATTCCGACGGCAATCGTTGATTTCCCCACGCCGCCTTTTCCTGACGCAATAACAGTTGAAACGCCCATTTCGCTACCTCATATAATTCTAGCATAATACACAATTTCTGTCAAAACAAAATGCTATTTATGCGAATTTTTATTTATCCTGCATAAATTATCTCTCTTCTTCTCCACAAATGCTCTAATTGCGGATTATCCGACATCATCGCCGTCTTCCGATGAAGTCTCACTCTCATCAGATGGAGCCGGCGTCGGGGCGTCTTTGTCAGGGTCATAGAATGCGCCGATGTCCGCGTCCGGGCCGTTTGCGTGCGGTTTTGCAGACGGTGACGGCGACGGGCTGGGGCTGCCTTCCTCTGAAGCCGCGGAATCAATCTTGTTTCCGTCTTCGTCTCTTTCAATCTTGAAGTAGGCGTCGAGCATATCCTTTGCTACGTTCATGGCATACAGCCCGCTTTTCTGGCCGTATTCCATGATGACTGCCACCGCAACCTCTGGGTTCTCCCTCGGCGCGAAGGCGATGAACGTCAGGTGATCCGGCTTATTTGGTATGCCGGATTCCGCCGTACCCGTCTTGGCGCAGATGTCAATCTCATAATCCTGGAACACATGTCTGCCCGTGCCATTCTGTGCCACATTGTGCATCGCGTCCTTGAGGTAATCTATAATCCACGGGTCTATGTCCGCGTCCATCATCTCTGTCGGCTGGTATGCCTCCACCAGATTCTCCTGGTCATAATCGCGGATCTCCTTCATGAAATGTGTCCTGAGGCGCTTCCCGCCGTTTGCGATTGTGGCGGCATACGTGGCAAGCTGAATCGTAGTGAAGCTGTCGTCAAGCTGCCCTATGGCGGCAGTAACGGTGTTGCCCTCCACCCACGGCTCACCGCGGATTTCCTCATATTCCCTCGGGTTTGACATTCTTCCGCGCTGCTCCGGCAACTCTACGCCCGTATATGTGCCGAGGCCGAAATACTCGGCGTACGGCGCCATTCTGTTTATCCCAAGCCTGCGCCCGGCGTCATAAAAATATATGTTGCAGGAATGCGTAACCGCGCTATACATATTCACCGTGCCGTGATGATCAAGGCAGGTGGGCATGAAATCGACACTCTCGTAGTAGTGATAAACTCCGTCGCAGTAAACCGTTTCATCTGTGCTCAGGATATTCTCCTTAAGGCTCGCTATCGCAACAAGCGGCTTGAAAGAGGAGCCCGGCGGATATGTGCCGGACAGCGCATAATTGAAAAGCGGGTTATTTTCATCCTCGCTCAGACTTTGCAGATATTCATCGTCTTCAACGTATCTATTCAAATCATAGCTCGGGTAGTTTGCGCTGGCAAGCACACCGAAGTCCCTGACGTCAAGCATCACGGCGCTGCCCACCTTGGCATCCTCAGATTCTGTGTTTTCGATAACGTTCTTCTCAAGTGAGGCGTTCGTAATCTTCTGAATCTCCGAGTCCATCGTGAGCACAACGGTGTTGCCCGCCTCAGGCACAAGCGTGGTGTTCATGTTCACGATCCGCCCGTCTGTATCCGTTATGATAGTCTGCTTGCCGCTCTCACCCCGGAGCGCCTCTTCATAGGCCTCTTCGATTCCGCCGCGGCCATGGGTGTCTGTCATGGTATACCCCGAAACATTCTCGGAGGAATAGAGATTGTCATTCTCTTTTTCCGCCTCATACTGTTCCGCGGTGATCGCCCCCGCCGTGCCGACGGTGTGCGGGGCAATCGTGCCGTCTTCTCCGTAATATCTCGTGTGAGAAATGCCGGTCTCAATGCCGGACATCCCGCTTTCCATTTCATTTAATATGCCTATCGTCTCCGCGGAGAGATTGTCGGCAATCGTGTAGGGCGTGGTGCGCCCGAAGCCCGCTCTGTGCATCGAATATCGCACCGAAAGCAAATCGCGTGTGTCCTTGGTGGAATACCCGGTGGCGTCATATCGTTTTATCAGGGCGCTCATGCAATGCTCTGCCGTGGCATACTCCTGCAGGCCCAGCATTTCATCGCTCTTGAGATAAGCGATTTCTTCTTCCTCTCCTTCGTTGAAATAGTAGGCGCCGCTTTCGTCAATGAGAATGGGCAGCCTGTCCTTCCATTCTTCGCCGCGCAGCTCCAACAGGTTTATGACCTTCAAAATTGTTGAGTTCGGGTTCTCATTATCCATCAAAAGACGGTTGAGCTTCACGCTGTAGCCCATGACATTGCCCGCCAGCACAACACCGTTTCTGTCAACAATCTCTCCCCTTGTGGCCTCCAGCTTAATGAAGGAGGTTGATGAATTTCGCGAAATCTCCGCGAATTCCTCCCCCTCAAGTATCTGCCACTGAAAGAGGCGCGCTATAAACAGCAGGAAAATAACTGCCATCAAAACAAGGCAGAAAATCAGCCTGCCTATGCCGCTCTTTTTTTCAGCCATATCTCCGCCTCCTTATCTCTCAATTATTTACTCTCAACTGCCCTACACTCTTTCAGGCGTTCTGATGAAGGTTGAGATGAGGTTCGTGGTCAGGAAAATCAACGGGAACATCAGAAGAGAGTAGAAAAACTTCGGTATGTATACATTCGTGAGCGCAAAGCCGGGATGAGAGTACCCCGGAAGCACAAACTGGAACAGCCAGCCGAGAAAGATGACTATCGTCGTGCCGAGAACCGCCATAATCATCGCCGTGGGCAAATTCACCTGCAAAACAGTGTGTGACAGCGTGCTGACGACATAGCAGATTATAACCAGCATAAGCGCATATACGCCCAGCACATTACCCGAGGTGAAATCAAGAAACAAGCCTGCCGCCGCCGCGAAGCCGATGGCCGGGATATTCGGCTCAAACATCGCAATGGAAATGGCCGCCGAGCAAAGCAGGACCGGCCGCGCGCCCAAAATCTCGGGGAAAAGCCCCGGCGTGCCCTGAAGAATGAACAGCACCAGCAGCTCAAACGAATATAGTAGGTATCTCAAAAGCCTGCTGCCTCGCCAACTCATTCTTCGCCCTCCAGCTGCTCGCCGTCTTCCTGAGGCGTCGGGTCTCCATCATAATCCGCTTCGGGGACGGCCTCTCCCTTGCCGGGGAAGCCTATGATAACGAGCACGTCCTTGACGTTTTTAATATCGGCATAAGGCTTGATAATCGCGGTTTTCGTGACATTCTGCTCCGCCGATTCGATGGATTCCACATAGCCTATAACAAGGTTCGCCGGGAAGGTTCCGCCTGCGCCGGAGGTCGTGATTATCGTTCCGGCGGTCATTTTGGTATCCGTCGGGAGGAAATTCATCTGCAATGTGCCGTTGCTGGCCATTAGGATATTGCTGGCAATCACGCCGGCTTCATCAAATTCTTTGGACGAGGCCGATACCTTTACCTCTTCTGAAAATAGCGTGCGCACTATGCTGGTGGTCGCATAGACCTCTTTGACGATGCCGACGAGCCCGTCTTCTGTGATAACCGGTGCGTCAACCGTCACGCCCGCGAGAGAGCCCTTATCTATATAGAAGCCGTAGAAGGGGTCGTTCGGGTCTCGCAGAGTTACCGAGGCGCCGACATAGCTGAGCTCCGGCTCTTCCTCCGTGACCTTCAGCTGCTCCTTAAGCTGCTCATTTTCCTTTATTTTGTCATAATAATCCACAAGCTGTGCTCTTTGCTCTCTGTTCTCCTTTGAGAGCTCGTCAATCAGCTGCTCAAGCTCTTCTTTCGTGAGAGAATCGAGATCGAGGAACTCCATAACGTTATCCGTGGCGGTGGCGCTCACCTTTTGCATGGGCGTGGTGACAAAGCCCAGCACGTTGGCGATGACAGCTGCCCCGCCGCTCACGATGGTGATAA
>DBCZ01000023.1:0-512 GCA_002293315.1 Ruminococcaceae bacterium UBA945 | reverse complement strand
ACGGGCAGAACACCGCATATTCAACTGCGATGCTCTCCCCCTCAAATATCCCCTCAAAGCTATCTTCTTCTGGCTTTCCTGTATGACCTCGGCAGCTCCACCTCAAGGCTCTTGCCTGTACCCTCAACGACGCAATCAAGCGGTCTTTCGGCGACGAGCACGGGAATGCCCGTCTCCTGGCTGACGAGCTTATCAAACCCGCGAAGCAACGCCCCGCCGCCCGTCAGCATGATGCCCTTATCTATTATATCCGCCGCAAGCTCGGGCGGTGTGTTTTCAAGAGTGTCTTTAATTGCGCCGACGACCGTCATGACGCTGTCAGAAAGCGCCTCGCGAACTTCATCGGCATGTATCGTCACGTTTTTAGGTAGACCGTCGATGAGGTTTCGGCCCTTTATCTCCGCAAAGCCGTTGATGGTCTCCTCGGTCGGGAACGCCGAGCCGATTTTCACCTTGATTTCCTCTGCCGTTCTCTCACCTATCAGAAGATTATACTTCCGCTTCGCGTATGA
>DBCZ01000058.1 GCA_002293315.1 Ruminococcaceae bacterium UBA945 | reverse complement strand
AAGGGCATGAAGAACTCCGCCGCGATGCGATTGGTGTTTAACGCGTGCGTTGCGGCGGGGGAGATGGCGGAGATAATTGATAATTGCAAGACGAATAAGGAACATAGTGATATAATTGAGTAATGGAGGAAGGATGTCATGCCGATTATATCTTCGTTTTTCGGGATCGTAATCCGAATGTACTTTAACGATGACGAACAACATCATACGCCTCATTTTCATGCTTCTTATGGTGGCAATAAGGCAGTTTTTGATTTTAATGGCAGCCTTCTTGCCGGCGATTTTCCCTCAAAGCAAACGAAATATGTGGTTGCATGGGCTGAAATTCACAAGGATGAATTAGTGGCTCTTTGGGAAGTAATGCAAACTGATGAAGAATATTTCAAAATAAAGGGGTTGGAATAAATGAATATATATCCAGAGTTAGTCGATGTTACACCGCTTGACGGTTATCAGCTGATGCTCACCTTTGGAAAAGGCGAGAAGCGTGTTTATGATTTTAAGCCTAACCTGAATCACAAATTTTACCGCACCTTATCCGATGAAAAACTCTTCAGAGCCGTGTCAGTCAGTAATGGTGAGATTGAATGGGGCACCGGTCAGGATTTTTGTCCTCATACCCTCTATGAAGAAAGCACACCTATCGCTTAATTTGTGCAGCATGAATTCCGAGTAAAAAGCCGAAGGGATTTCCCTCCGGCTTTTATCATGCCGTCTGCTTCACTTTTCTGCCTCTTTTAGCTCGTCTTTTCCTCTTCGTCAAGCTGTCAATCTCGACTAATCTTTGCGGTGCTTCGGGCTTCTCATCAATTATTTCCGCAACCACGCCGTCATTCGCGATAAGGCGGATTCTTGCCGTGCATTCATTTGGAATACGCTTTGCAATAACGCTGGCAGACTGCGTTCCTTCAAATCTTGTGCCGAGAGTGTTCGCCACATAACCCACCTTGCCTATCATCGGAATATCCACGCTGATGGCGTCGGCGTCATAGCTGTTCCCGCGCTCCTTGCGAAGCCTCACGTACCTGCCCACCTGAAAAATATTTGAGCCGAAATAGTGGCGCGCACCTGTGATTGTTATCAAATTACCGTTCATAATAAAACACCTCCTGAAATAATAATATCACAGGAGGTGTCCTAAATTTCGGACTCTCAAATCATTTTATCTCTTTTGCCTCAATCTCTGCTTTGGCGTCTCTGATGAAGTCCTCCAGCAACGCCGCACCGAGGTCGCCGTCCTTTCGGTGGCGGATAGAAACCGTGCCGTTCTCTATATCCTTATCGCCGATAAGCATCATATACGGCACCTTTTCAAGCTGAGCCTCGCGGATTTTATACCCGATTTTCTCGCTTCTCTCATCCACCTCGGCTCTGATGCCGCTTTCCTCAAGCGTTTTCCTTATCTCATTGGCCTTGTCGTGGTGGCGGTCGGCAATCGGCAAAATCTTCACCTGCACGGGCGCGAGCCAAAGCGGGAAAGCCCCGGCGAAATGCTCAATCATTATGCCGATGAAGCGCTCAATTGAGCCCAGCACGACGCGATGAACCATAATCGGGCGGTGCTTTTCGCCGTCTGCACCCGTATATTCAAGTTCAAAGCGCTCCGGCAGCTGGAAATCAAGCTGAATCGTGCCGCACTGCCATGTTCTGCCGATGGCGTCGTCAAGATGGAAATCCAGCTTCGGCCCGTAAAACGCGCCGTCTCCTTCATTTATCACAATCTCATAGCCCATCTCTTCGATGGATTCTCTCAGCGTTTCAATAGCGCTGTCCCACGTCTCGACGTCTCCGAGATGATCCTCCGGCATCGTCGAAAGCTCGATATGATATGTGTATCCGAACGTCTTATAGAATTTATCTATAAGACGGACAACCCCCTGAATCTCACTTTTCATCTGCTCCGGTGTCATGAAGATATGCGCGTCGTCCTGATTAAAGCTTCTCACCCTCATCAAACCATGTAGCGCGCCCGAAAGCTCATGCCTGTGCACCAGTCCCACCTCCGCCATTCTGAGCGGCAAATCTTTATATGATTTCGGCTGCGTCTTGTAGGTGAGCATCCCTCCGGGGCAGTTCATCGGCTTAATACAGAAGATTTCATCGTCTATCGTCGAGGTATACATGTTGTCCTTATAATGCTCCCAGTGTCCGCTCTGCTCCCAGAGCGTCTTTCTCAGCATAACAGGCGTCGAGATTTCATGATAGCCCGCCTTTCTGTGCTCCTCGCGCCAGTATTCCATCAGCGCGTTTTTCAGCACCATGCCGTTCGGCAAAAAGAACGGAAAGCCCGGCCCCTCTTCCAAAAGCGTAAACAGCTGCAGTTCTTTGCCCAGCTTTCTGTGGTCGCGCTTCTTCGCCTCCTCAAGCATCGCGAGGTGCTCGTCTAGCTGGCTTTGCTTCGGAAAAGATACACCGTAAATGCGCGTGAGCATCTGATTCTGCGCGTCACCGCGCCAATATGCCCCTGTAATGGCTGTCAGCTTTACAGCCTTGACCATGCCAGTGGACATCAAATGAGGCCCCGCGCAAAGGTCGGTAAACTCGCCCTCTTTATAGAAGGAAATCTTTTCGCCGCCTTTGGAATGCTCTTCAATCAGCTCAATTTTATACGGCTGACCGGCTTCTTCCTTGATTGCTTCCTGCGCGGGCAGCTCATAGCGCTCAATCGGGAAATCCTCCTTGATGATTTTGCACATTTCCTCTTCAATTTTCGGCAGGTCGTCTGAAGAAACCGGCGCCGGCAGCTCAAAATCATAGTAGAAGCCGTTATCTATGGCCGGCCCTATCGCAAACTTCGTGCCGGGATACAGCCTGCCAACGGCCTGCGCCAAAATGTGCGAGGACGTGTGCCAATAGGCGTGCCTGCCCTCCGCTGTGTCAAACGTGAGTATCTCCACGGCGGCGTCTTTTTCAATCGGCGTGCGCAAGTCCACCACTTCGCCTGCGACTCTTGCGGCGCAGGCGGCCTTATACAGCCCCATGCCGATGCTCTTCGCAATCTCCGCGGGAGTTATACCGCTTTCAAACTCCCTGATTTCACCCTTCAAATTGATTTTTATCATAACTTCTCCCTTTCCTTGGGGCAATAAAAAGCGCCCCAAAAGCTTTTACTTCTGGGGCGAGATAATTCCCGCGGTTCCACCCGTGTTCGGAAAACAGCGTTTTCCCTCATCGTCGCATATAACGGCGCAACCGTCCCGCCTTAATTCGGCGGGCTGCTCAAAGGCGGTACTGTATCCAAACTCCGCGCACGCTTCCAGCCATGGCGCACACTCTCTGCCGAAGTTTCACGGGACACAACTTCCTTGTCAAAGCATTTATATATATGTAAATATTAGCACTTGCAGGTATGTTTGTCAATCTTCCTTTTTTATTGCAGTTGTGCTATAGTTGTAAGCAATATTGAAGATAAGATGAAGGGACAGTGTTATTCAGATGAGCGGCGAACACCCGAAGATTAGTAAGCGAACTGACATTTTTGAGAATTATTCCGTACCCAAGGCGGTTTTAACCCTCGCGATTCCTACCGTGATAAACCACCTCATGACTACAATCTATAACCTGGCGGATACCTTTTTCATCGGGCAAACAGGCAACGTACACATGGTGGCGGCCGTCTCCCTGGGCGGCGCGGCGATGATGATTACCAACGCGATGGGCGCGCTTTTCGGCATGGGAGGAAGCAGCTTCATATCCCGTGCGCTGGGCGCGAAAACGCCGGAGCGGGCGCGGGCGGCCTCGGCGTTTTGCATTTACGCGGGCATGCTCGTGAGCCTTCTAATCGGCGCAATGATAATCATTTTTCTCACCCCGTTCGCCCAGCTGGCCGGGGCGAGCAGTAACACGATAGAGTACGCAAAGGAGTACCTGTTCTGGACGATGGGCGTCGGCTCGCTGCCGACTGTTATGGCGATGGTGCTGGGCTCGCAAATCCGCGCCGAGGGAATGGCAAAGCACGAGATGATAGGCATGGTTTCGGCGCATTTGCTCAACTGCGTCTTGGACCCGATTCTGATTCTCGGGCTCAATATGGGCGTCTCGGGCGCCGCCATCGCGACGATGCTTTCCAACGTTATAGCCTGCGGTTACTACATCGCTTTTATCCGCAGAAACAGAACCGACACGATAATCAATTTCCGCTTTGAGAAATCGGCGGTGAGCCGCGCCATGATAAAAGACATTCTAATGGTGGGCTTGCCCGCCGCCTTGAACAGCCTCATCAACAGCGCAAGCCGCATGGTTCTGAATAATCTCATCGGCATATACGGCGACAATTCCGTGGCGGCGATGGGAATCGTGCGCAAGCTGGACGAAGTGCCGATGCACATCGCGGCCGGGTTCACGCAGGGCGTGATGCCGCTTATCGGCTATAATTACGCCGCGAAGAATTACGACAGAATGGAGAAGGCCCGCAGGTATTCTCTGCGCCTCTCGATTATCCTCACCACCTCCATCGGCGTCATACTCTTTGCCTTAGCCCCGACGATGATAAGCCTGTTCATTTCCGACGCAGAGGTTGTCGCCAAGGGTGCTGAGTTCCTTCGCATTCATGTTTTCTGCCTGCCGTTCCTTGCCGCCAATTTCGCAATTCGCAGCATGTTTCAGGCCATGGGCAAGGGACCAAGGGCACTCATCGTCTCCATTTGCAGGCAGGGCGTCATATATGTGCCGCTGATGTATCTGATGAACGCCGTTGTAGGCGTTCACGGCGTCGTCGCCGCACAAATAGCCGCCGACGGCCTCTCGCTTATCGTCGCTTATGCGCTTAAGGCAGGTATAAAGAACGAAATATCACCGGCTGTAAAACAGCCTTGATATACTATCACGCTAAAATGTCACCTGTATTTTCACACAGTTTTCTACAATTTGTTGACAATCGCTTTGTATAAATATATAATATATACAGGAATGCACCGTGGTGCTTTAATTATATATTTTTTTTCAATTTGTCACATATGACTTTATCAATATAAAACAGCAGATTATGTGAGGGCATAGAAGCATTGCAATAGGCAGCAGTGGCTGGTTTTGTGCTGTGCGTCATTATATGCCGCGTGGAAAATATTTAATAGGCATCCGCATATCCTGTGGGGTAATTTACCCTACAGTTTTTTTAATGTTTTTGAGATTTATACTAAAAAAGGAAATGAAAAGGAGGTGCCTTGAGGAAATGATTCAGATTTGGTTATGTGCCGTTATTTGCGCGGCCGTGGCAATTGTAGTGGGAATAATCGCATTCATTATTGGCGGCAACAACAGAAAAAGCAAGGCCGAGGCGGCAATCGGCTCCGCCGAGCAGGAAGCCACAAGAATTTTGAATGACGCAATAAAAACCGCAGAGGCAAAGAAGAAAGAGTATCTTATGGAGGGCAAGGACGAGGTTCATCGTCTGCGCGCCGAAAGCGACAGGGAAATCAACGAGAGAAGGCGCGAGATTCAGCAGCANNAAGGAGGAATCCATCGAGAAGCGCCTTTCAAACCTTGACAACAAGGAAGACCAAATTGAAAAGAAGAACAAAGACGTAGAGAAAAGGCTTGCAGAGGCCGAAACCGTAAAGAAAAGCCAGTTTGAGATGCTGGAGAGAATTTCCTCCTTCACCGTTGAGCAGGCGAAGGAATATCTGCTTTCAAACCTCGAAAGCGAGCTGTCGCACGAGAAGGCAGTTAAAATCATGGAGTTTGAGCAGCAGACGAAGGAGGAATCGGACAGCCTGGCGCGCGAAATTATCTCATTGGCGATTCAGCGCTGTGCTTCTGACCATGTTTCCGAGGCGACCATCAGCGTTGTGCCGCTGCCGAANNTCGGCCGCGAGGGCAGAAACATCAGAGCCATTGAAACGCTCACGGGCGTTGACCTCATAATAGACGATACGCCCGAGGCCATCACGCTTTCCTGCTTTGATCCCGTTCGCCGCGAGGTGGCGAGAATCGCGCTTGAAAAGCTGATTTCCGACGGAAGAATCCACCCGACGAGGATTGAGGAAACCGTCAACAAGGCGCGGCGCGAGGTTGAACAAACGATTAAAACCGAGGGCGAGAGAGCCGTCATTGAGGCCGGCGTCAACGGTGTGCATAATGAGCTTGTGAAGCTCTTGGGAAGATTGCGCTACCGCACAAGCTACGGTCAGAACGTGCTCGACCACAGCCTCGAGGTTGCATATCTCGCGGGCATGATGGCATCAGAGCTCGGGCTGGACCCGACCACCGCCAGACGCGCCGGATTGCTTCATGACATAGGCAAGGCGCTCGATCATGAGATTGAAGGCTCACACGTCGAAATCGGCGTGGATGTGGCGAGAAAGTATAAGGAAAACGAGGTCGTTATCCACGCTATCGCGGCGCATCACAATGATGTGGAGCCGAAAACGATAATCGCGTGCCTCGTGCAGGCGGCGGACGCAATTTCGGCGGCCAGACCGGGCGCAAGACGTGAAAACCTTGAAAACTACATCAAGAGGCTCGAGAAGCTTGAGGCAGTGGCTTCATCGTTTGAAGGTGTTGACAGCTGCTATGCGATTCAGGCGGGCCGCGAGATAAGAATCATGGTCAAGCCGGAAATTGTCAATGACGAGAAAATGACTCTCCTCGCAAGGGATATTTGCCAGAAGATTGAGGAAGACCTCGAGTACCCGGGGCAAATCAAGGTCAATATGATACGCGAGAGCAGGACGATAGACTACGCGAAATAGCTAAGAAAAAGGACACTCACGAGGGTGTCCTTTTTTTGATTATATGGTATACTAAGTGCAAACTGACAGTCAAGAGGTATATATGAACATACTTACAATCGGCGACGTCGTCGGAAGCGGCGGGTGCGAGCATCTTCGCAAGAAGCTGCCCGAGCTGAAAAAACTGAAAGCAATTGATTTGGTTATATCCAACGGTGAAAATTCCGCCGTGGGCAACGGCATCATGCCGTTTTCGGCAGATTTCCTGTTTGATAGCGGCGTGGACGTTATCACCACGGGAAATCACGTCTTTCGGCGCAGGGAAATCTATGATTATCTGGACGAGCGCGAAAATATCCTTCGCCCGGCAAACTTCCCAAAAGGCGCACCCGGCAAGGGATTCTGCATCTTTGACATGGGGCGGGTTCAGGTGTGCATTATCAATATCATGGGCACATCCTTCATGGAGAATCTTGCCGACCCGTTTGACTGCCTTGATGATATTCTCAGTCATGACCTTCCCAAGATTAGAATAGTCGATTTCCACGCCGAGGCCACCGGTGAAAAGCGGGCCTTCGGCTTCTACGCAGACGGTGCTGCCAACGGCAGGGTTGCGGCCATTTTCGGCACACACACGCATGTTCCGACCGCAGACGAGTGTGTTCTCCCGGGTGGAACAGGCTACATCACCGACGTCGGCATGACGGGCGTTATAGATTCAGCTCTCGGCGTGAAGCCCGAGCTTGTCATAGAGCGCCTGCGCACAAAGCTGCCCGTTCGCTTTGACAACGCCGAAGGTCCGCAGAAAATGGACTGCGCAATTTTTGACGTGGATGAGAAATCCGGGCTTTGCAGAAGCGTAGAGAGATTGAGCGTGCTTTAGGCTTTCTTATCCCTCTCGGTTTCAAGCTATTAAAAAGCAATTGAGAGTGTATAACTGACTGTTAATAGTAATCTGCCTTACAACTATCAACTGTCCACTATACACTCTCAATTATCATTTATGGCTGGGCTGGTGGGATTCGAACACACGCATGACGGAGTCAAAGTCCGTTGCCTTACCGCTTGGCTACAGCCCAATATAGAGAACGGAGCTTAATAAATTAAACTCCGCGTTTCCTTCAATGGGGTGGAAGATGGGATTCGCCAGAATTGCCTTCGGCAATCCTGATGGCTCGCCGACCGGCTCTCGCTCGCTTCGCTCACCGCACGCCGGTACCCGTCTCACCGCTTCTCGCTAAAAAAGTGTCGCCGGCACATTTTTTTAACGCTCAAACCCTCCCGGATTCGAATCTGTATATCGATAAATGCAAATTGCACCTTATATTCAATGGGGTGGAAGATGGGATTCGAACCCACGATCTCCAGTGCCACAAACTGGCGCTTTAACCAACTAAGCTACATCCACCGCAGAACTATAGCGTTCTGTGCTATAGTTTGGCGCGCCAAAAGGGATTCGAACCCCTGGCCTACTGCTTAGAAGGCAGTTGCTCTATCCTGCTGAGCTATTGGCGCATCTGTCGTTGTCACAACACTCAGTATTATAACACACAGACACTTCATGTTCAAGAGTTTTGTTTCGGCAATTCCATTATCTGCTCAAATATTCTTCAAGGCATATGCCCTCGGCCATAATTTCCTCTGCCGCCTTCTCCCCCACATACCTGAAATGCCACGGCTCGTATATTATTCCCGTCACATCCTCCTTACCTTTCGGGTATCTGAGAATGAAGCCGTATTCGGCGCAATGCTCCTGAAGCCAGATGAATTCCGGCGTCTGTGTCTGCCCCTCGTCAAGAAGCTGATAATCTTTTGAAACTATATCCGCTGCCAAACCCAGACCGTGCTCGCTGCTTCCCGGATAAGCAATGACTTCACGCGTCTGCTCTTCGGCGGCCTCTTGGCTTAAGCCTTCCGCCATAAGCTCTACCACTTTATCCGTGAAAAGCTCCCGCTGTGTCTCCACGCTTCGATAAGCGGAGCATATAATCGGAGACAGCCCCTGCCGCCTCGCCTCATTCAGCATGGCTTCAAGCATGTGGGCTGCCCGCGCGTCAAACTGCCACCCTTCCTCAATCGTCTCAAGCTCGGGGTAATAATCCTCTTCCAACTGATTCTCCGCATTCACGAGCTTCATAAATTCATCGTTAACACTGTTTTCCCAGTGAAAAACAACCTTGCTGCTATCATCTGTCGCCGAAGCCACAATCTTACTTTTTGCTCTGACGCTGACTGCCGCTTCCGAGGAAACTGCTTCGTCTTTCGAGGGTATAATTTCACTTATCTTTTCTACTGCGTGCCCGCTCCCGGATATCGCAATAAGGCATATTGCCAGTGCGATGCACAGAACAATTAAGAACGCCACTCCCCGAAAATCTCTTCCGCCTCTTTCACGCTTATCCATGCTTGATTCCCCCTTGCATTTTTATGCGGGAGAAAAGCAACTCCCGCTGTGTTGGCTAAATCATAGCAGGGAGTTGCATCATAGACATCATGGAGTTGTGTTATACTTGTAAAAGATAATCTCACTCGACAGTATCAACTGCATTTTCATAATATGCCGTGGCAAACCTATCCTCATCTATCGGAAAGCTATCAGTAATATACAGGCTGATGCCCGAGGTAATCGGCTCTGTATCAAAGAACTCATTTATTCCGGCCACTGCATAAGCTTCCCCGTCTGCAAAGGGCTTATACACAGTTATTCCCCCTATATCATCATAGGCCAGGCTTACCGCTGCTTCGTTTTGCAAACCTAATTCACTCACGAAAATATCCAGTATCTCAGCTGTTGTCCGCTCGTCTATATTCAAGGACAAGGTCGCTAAGCGCATTCCAAGCTCCAAAACCTGGCCTGTGACGGAGTTTATGGAAAAAGTAGCCTCAAAATCGCTGCTGCTCAGTTGTATGCGCCAGATACTGTAAATCGGATTGAAGCTCTCCACTTCCCGCGTTATGATCTGCGCGAGAAGGGCATATGTCACATCTGCCGAATAAAAATACTCCTCTTCTATGGATAAAATCTCTGAAAGTTTTGACAGCATGGCGTTGCAGATTTCCACCGCCTGCGCCATGTCTATCTGCCCCGGCACGGGCTCATGCGGAGTTTCAGTTCCTATATATCTGCTCCTCACAATATGCAGGATATCCTCTTCCGTCAGAGATTCTGCCTTAAGCGTATTCTCGGTTGCGTTGTCATTGTCAGAATCTGATAGCTTCGGCAGCTCAATGCCGGCGTCCATATGCCTCGTGCCGGATGAAGAAAGCAGCATGCTTGATTGCGCCTCAATCAGCGCATTTGCCAAAAACCACCCGCCGACGGCTATTGACAGAGACACCAGCACGCCCAGCGCCGTAAAAAGATTTCTCTTAGTCTTCATCCTCGCCCTCCGTTGCTATGGCCAAGCTGAACCTCACCGTTGTGCCGACGCCGACCTTGCTGCTGAATTTCGGCGCACTGCCGTGTATCCTCGCAATCTTCGCCGCGAGCGACAGCCCCAGCCCCGCGCCATATTGCTTGCGCGACCGCGATTTGTCCACCATGTAGAACGCCTCGGTTATCCTGCTCAGCTCAGATTCAGGCATGCCGCGGCCGTTGTCGCGGACTCTTATAACGTACCTTTCTCCCTGATTCTCACCGATTATATCTATATCACTCGCGCCCGCCTTTATTGCGTTATCAACCAAATTCAGTATCAGCGTTTTGAAGAGGTCATATTCCGCCATGACGTTTGCGGGCTGAATATCCAGATGAAGCACCGCCTTTCTCTCCACAAACATTGGCCTGAGACTGCCCGCCAAAAGCGAAAACATCTCCTCCGCATTCAGCCTTTCAAGAATGAAGTCCTGCTTGTCAAGCACGATCAAATCCATCAGCTTCAATGACAGCGCCTCAAGCCTCAGCCCCTCACTTAGAATATACCATGAGGCTTCTTTAATCTGCCCCTTGGTTAAATCTTTTTGATATATCATATCGGCATAACCGATGACAGAGGTCAGCGGGGTTTTGAGCTCATGCGCAAAATTGGCGACGAAATCCTCTTTCTGCCTCGCGTTTTCAACAAGCTTGCTTACCTCTTCCTCAATTTTATCCGCCATCATATTGAAGCTGACCGCAAGCTCTCCGATTTCATCTCGGCTTGAAACATGCAGCCTCTCACTGTATCTGCCGTGAGCTATTCCGGAAGCCGCCTTATTCATTCTTTTCAGCTGTCTGGTTATAAGGATTGAAAGCAACAGGCTCATTGCTATACTCACCGGAAGTGTGAGGAAATATATCCATGTGAAGCCGGCAATCATTTGCTCTTTTTGAACGTTGATGTCGCTTATGTCAGAAGCCGTCAGTAAAAACAGCTCTGCCCCGCTCTGGTTGAATCTTCCGCACACCATGATATAGCTTTTGCCGTCAACTGCTTGAACTCTGTAAACAGTTGAATTCTCACTCACCTCGCCGAACATGGCCAAGTCTGTGACTATCGGAAGCGTAGAGTAAAGAAGCGCTTTATTCTCATCATAAAATGCCGTGAAGCCGCTCATGTTAGAGGCAATCCTATCGAGCAGGCCCTCGGGTATCCCCTCGCCGAGGTTGTCTTCCTCGGAGAGCAAATTCGCCTGCACAATGAATTTATCATACTGATATTGCTTCACAGCCCTGTCAATCTCCCTGTTCAAGGCGCTTTCATGCGAGGATACAATCAAAAGATAGCCGGAAAGTATCAGCGCCACACTCACAACGAGCGTGGAGCAAAGGAAGAATTTGACGAACAGCCGCATCTTTAACCCTCCAGACGGTATCCTATGCGAAACACCGTTTTGATACGTTCCTCCCAGCCGAGCTTCTTGCGAAGCCTCTGGATATGCGAATCCAGTGTGCGGGTTTCGCCCACAAAGCTTTCACCCCACACCTTTTCATATAGCTTATCGCGGTAGAGCGCTATGTTCTTGTTGCGCACCAGCTCGACAAGCAAATCGAACTCCTTCACCGTTAAATCTATGATTTCTTCATCCTTCTGTACCTGCCTCGACTCTGTGTTTATGATAAGCCCCGCAAATGAAATTATCTTCTCGCTTTTCCCGTATCTCCTCAGCACAGCCTCCACCCTTGCAGAAAGCTCACCGATTTGAAACGGCTTCACGAGGTAATCGTCTGCGCCAAGCTTAAGGCCCTTTATCCTGTCACTCACCGAGCCCTTTGCCGTGATGAAAATAACCGGCGTTTCGGTCGGTTTGATATACTCAAGCAGCTCATAGCCGTCAATTTCAGGCAGCATTATATCAAGGAGAATTAAATCATAGCTCTCTTTCTCTATCATATCGGCCGCTTGCTTGCCGTCAAAGGCACACACGCAGCGATAGCCCTCATCGCTCAAATTCAGGTATATCAGGTTCGCTATGGCCTGCTCGTCTTCCACAATAAGAATGTTCAGCATATTATCCCTCCTTTATTATGATAACTCTATCACAGACTTGTGTCAAAGTTGTGTACGAATTTCATAGCAAAAAGAAAACCGGTATGAAAATTCATACCAATTGCCCTTCACGGAGTGCCGGGTCGTCACTCCCTACTATAAACGATAACCACGCC
>DBCZ01000035.1:32747-32940 GCA_002293315.1 Ruminococcaceae bacterium UBA945 | reverse complement strand
TATTGAGATTGAGTTTTTATGAGTATTATTTGGAGTACCCTGATGGGCCGAGTATTTCAATTGTTGCTCCCGAAATCCCTGATTTCTATACTGACGGGGCCGGAATAACCGGTCAAGGACTAAGATGGGCTGTTTATCATGGCATTATCAGCGGGAAAACGCCGACCGAGCTGAAGCCGTATGACAATTTAAC
>DBCZ01000035.1:13280-32676 GCA_002293315.1 Ruminococcaceae bacterium UBA945 | reverse complement strand
TTAAGATGTGATGTATATCAAGATGACGAGTGAGGAAAAATAATGAAAAAAGCGTTACTTGTTCTGTTCGGAATTTTCTTTCTTGCTTTCAACTCCTGCAAAGTCGAAAATGAAACACTCTCTCTTTCCTCTGTATCACAAAATTCAGCGGATGCCCTCGCAAGCAGTATTCCTTCTTTGCCGCGTGACACTTCAGAAACAGAAGCTAGCTCATTTTCTGACGACTTCTCCCCACTATCTGAAACAGCGCCGTATCAAAGACAAGAGAAATTTAAAACCGAGGAAGTCTTAACCGTTTCCTCAAGTGACGGTTGGGTACTACGTGATATTATCCCCTATTTTGAAGTTGGAAATCGTCGGGAAACTCGTGTTGTTTCAGAGGATTCTTTACTATCACTACAATACTATCCGTTGGAAATCATTCCTCCTTTCCCCGAAACTCTTCCTATTTATGTGGATAATTTTCCTTCTACTCGGCATGGTTTACCTATATATACTATAACAGATGATGATATGCTGTTATTTGAAAATCAATTAAGGGAATACATAAATATACTTTTCGGAGAAGGCAAGGCCTCAGCATATGAAATTGTTCCGAATCCTGTTTCCGAGGACAGCGTGGAATTGGAATACGATAGCGATACTTCTTCATTTGGCTCCAGCCGAGGTACTATTTCAATAAATACGGATGATTTTAATCTGGCGGAAGATATTGATAATGAATGCTTTATGGAAAATATCATCATTACTTCTGCTATCGAGTATTTAGGAATTAAAACGCCTAAAGTTCACTCTGAAATACCCTATGCTAAATTCACTAGCTCGCCTGAAGGGATTTATTCTGTTGATAGCTATAACTACATCATAACTGAAGCTACCGATAATTATGCCGAAGATGCATATAACAGAGCTTTCAATTACATCAAAATTATGAGGTTAGCAAATTCATCAGGTGCTCTTGTTTTTATCCAAAAAGACAATATGGGAAAACCGGCAGAAGAAAGAAAGGTAGTTCCATTTGAACAAGTTCAATCATATATATCTAAGAAGTACAGTTATCTTTTTAATCTTTTGGGAGATGGAATCGAAATTAAAACAGAGCTTTGTTACCGCAAGAAAGTCGAATATGGCTACTGTGTTCCTTGCTATAAGTATTATGTCAAGGTTGGAGAAGTACAAACAGATGTTTTACAAGGTGACGGGACATACATCGTGCCGATTTACGATGTAACATATATCGCTGTGACAGAATAAACTATAGCCATACAAAAGGGAGAGCATACGCTCTCCCTTTTTACTTTACTCCTCTGCCTCCGGCGGCTCGTCAGAGCCCTCCTCGGCCGTGCCGTCGTCCTCAATCTCGATGTCGTCCACCTCGTCTTCCTCATGCGGGGCACGGGCGAGCGTCACAACCCTGTTGCCATCGGCGATTCTCATCACCTTCACACCCTTTGCCGGACGCGAACAGATTCTTATAGACTCCGCCTTAATCCTGATGATTATGCCGTCCTCCGAGATGAGGATAATATCGTCTTCCAAATCAACCATCTTGATGGCCGCCACGTCGCCGTATTTCTCAACGTGATAGTTAAGCCTGCCCTGACCTCCTCGGTTCTGCGCGGCGTAATCGGAAATCTCCGAAAGCCGCCCGAAGCCCGTCTCCGAGACCGTCAGCACATACGCGCCCTCACGCACAACGGACATCCCGACGATATGGTCGCCGGCCTTGAGCTTCATCGCCTTCACGCCGCGCGCAATTCTCGAAAGCACGCGCAAATCAGTTTCATGGAAGCGAATCACTCTGCCCTTCTTCGTGGCAACTATCAAATCGTTGCTGCCATTTGTCAGGCGCACCCACGAAAGCATATCGTCATCATCGAGGTTTATGGCAATCAGCCCGCTCTTGCGCACATTGTCATATGCAGAGAGCGGCACGCGCTTGATTATGCCGTTTTTCGTAATCATCGCAAGGAATTTCCCGTCTTGCTCGTCACGCGGAATTCTTATCATCGAGGTGATGTTTTCGTCCTGCTGGAGAGGCAGCAAATTCATAATATTCATGCCGCGGCCGGTGCGTGATCCCTCCGGCACTTCATAGCATTTCAGGCGGTACACCCTGCCCCTGTCAGAGAAAAACATGACGTAATCGTGGCTGTTTATTACGAAAATTTCCGTCGCTACGTCCTCGTCGCGCCGCGTCATTCCGCTTATGCCGCGCCCTCCCCGCTTCTGCGTCTTGTAGGTATCCATCTTCTGGCGCTTGACGTAGCCGTAGTTCGTCAGCGTTAATACGCATTCCTCTTCGGGGATAAGGTCCTCTATGTCTACCTCGCCGCTTATCGCCGCAATCTCAGACCTCCGCTCGTCGCCGAACTTATTCTTCATCGCAATCGCCTCGTCCTTCACAATTGCGAGGCGGCGGTGCTCATTCGCTAGAATATCGAGCATGTCGGCTATTTTTATGTTCAGCTCTTTCAGCTCGTCCTCTATTTTCTCGCGCTCCAGCCCCGTGAGCTGCCCGAGCCTCATCTGAACAATCGCCTGCGCCTGAACATCGTCAAGCTCAAACGTATTCATAAGCTGCTCTTTGCCCTCGGGTATCGACTTCGACGCACGGAGGATTTTTATCACCTCGTCGATGTTGTCAAGCGCAATCATCAGGCCGTCAAGAATATGTGCGCGCTCCTTAGCCTTGTTCAAATCGAATTCCGTTCTGCGCGTCACGACGTCAAGCTGGAATCGGAGATATTCCTCCAGTATCCGGTGCAGCGTCAGCGTCTCGGGCCTGCCGTGAGAATTCGCTCCGCCTCCGACAATCGCCAGCATGTTCACGCCGAACGTCGTTTGCATCTGTGTGAACGAATAGAGGTGGTTCAGCACTATCTGCGGTGCGGCGTCACGCTTTATATCCACGACGATGTGCATGCCGTTTCTGTCTGAGTGGTCGTCAATATTCGCGATGCCCTCAAGCCGCTTCTCCTTGACAAGCTCGGCGATATGCTCGATGAGCCTTGCCTTGTTAACCTGATACGGCAGCTCACTGACGATTATCTGCGAGCGCCCCGTTTTCTCATTCTCAATTATCTCCGCGCGCGCGCGCACAAGGATTTTCCCCTTGCCCGTTGCGTATGCCGCGCGAATGCCCGCCCTGCCCATGATGATTCCGCCCGTCGGAAAATCCGGGCCCTTGATATGCTCCATTAGCTCATCAAGGCTGGCCTCCGGGTTATCTATGAGCGCGCAAAGCCCGTCTATCACCTCGCTCATGTTGTGCGGCGGGATATTTGTCGCCATGCCGACGGCTATGCCCGTCGAGCCGTTTACGAGGATATTCGGGTAATGACTGGGCAGTACGTCCGGCTCCTTGAGCCTGTCGTCATAGTTCGGTCTGAAATCGACGGTATTTTTATCTATATCCTGAAGCATCTCGACAGAGAGCTTGCTCATTCTCGCTTCGGTATATCTGTAAGCCGCGGGCGGGTCGCCGTCAACGGAGCCGAAGTTGCCGTGGCCGTCCACAAGCATATAGCGCATGGAGAAATCCTGCGCCAGGCGCACGAGCGCGTCATATACGGACGCGTCTCCGTGCGGATGATAGCGCCCCAGAACCGAGCCAACCGTATCCGCGCATTTTCTGTATGCCTTTTCCGGCCACAGGGCATTCTCATACATCGTGTAGAGAATCCTCCTGTGCACCGGCTTGAGGCCGTCTCGCACGTCGGGAAGCGCGCGCTGGACAATAACAGACATGGAGTACTGTAAAAAAGAATCCTCCATCTCCTTCGCAAGGCTTACCTCATGCAGCCTCTCCCCGCCGAAAACCCCTGTATCAGTCATGCTTTACCCCTTTAATCTTCGCTATTCTTCATCAAAATATCTATCACGGCTTGTCTGTCCGCCTCGGGAATCTTCTCCTCCGGCAAAAGGAGAATTCCGCCCGCCTTGGGCATAAGCGAAATTATCTTCACGCGCTCTGCCCGCCTTACGACGGTTTCGTTCAGGTTCATCTCAGAGGATTCTTTTGCGTAGACATATATTCTGTCTTCATATACCCTCAGCCTTATTTTCCTCTCGCTGTCTTCCATGTTTCTCATGCGTTTTTTCATGTCATTCCGTGGATACCAGTTCAGCACGAAGATTATTACGATGCATAGAATGCCCAAAATCAAATCAAACGGCTGCCTGTCACGCACGAAAAACAGCACGAACGCGATTATTCCCATCACGGCCAGCACGGCAGTTTCAATCACGGCGCGCTTTCCGCTGGTTTTGTATATGCCGGAAGTACGTAAACCGTCAAGGATTTCCCTGTCCTCCAAAGCATATGAAAACTCAAAGTATTTCTGCTCCATGTGAACCTCCGCTTTTACTTATGCCCTTATTATACGTCCAAATCCCTTACGCGCAGGGCGTTTTCCTCGATGAAAATGCGCCTCGGCTCTACCTTATCGCCCATGAGCACGCTCATGATTTCGTCGGCGGCGGCGGCGTCTTCCACCTCAACGCGCTTCATTGAGCGCGTCGCCGGGTTCATTGTGGTGTCCCAAAGCTGCTCGGCATCCATCTCTCCGAGGCCCTTATACTGCTGAACATCACAGCCCGAGCCCAGCTCTTCAAGCAGCCTGTTTCTGTCTTCGTCCTCATATGCGTAATAATGCTTTTTACCCTTCGTCACTCTGTAAAGCGGCGGCTGTGCCAGATATATATGCCCCGCCTCAACAAGCGGACGCATGTATCTGTAGAAGAACGTCAGAAGCAGCGTTCTGATATGCGAGCCGTCAACGTCGGCGTCCGCCATGACGACTATTCTGCCGTATCTGCGCTTGGATATATCGAAATCCTCACCCAGCCCGCAGCCTATTGCCGTGACGACTGGCATGAGCTTCTCATTGCCGTATACCTTATCAAGCCTCGCCTTTTCAACGTTGAGCATCTTGCCCCAAAGCGGCAGAATGGCCTGAAAATTCCTGTCTCTTCCGCCCTTTGCCGAGCCTCCGGCGGAATCTCCCTCAACGATGAAAATCTCCGTTTCGTCCGGGTCTCGCGAGATGCAGTCTGCCAGCTTTCCGGGAAGCGTCGAGCTCTCCAGCGCGGTTTTGCGCCTCGCCAAATCCCTCGCCTTTCTGGCGGCCTCTCTCGCCCTTGCGGCGGCCATGGCTTTGTCAAATATGGCTCTCGCGACGGCAGGATTCTCCTCAAGGAAAACCGTCATTTTATCATAGACCATGCCGCTTACGAGCGCGGCTATCTCCGTGTTGCCAAGCTTCGCCTTCGTCTGGCCTTCAAACTGCGCGTCTTTGAGCTTCACGCTTATCACGCATGTGAGTCCCTCGCGGACGTCATCACCGGAGAGGTTTTTGTCGCCCTCTTTCAGGATATTGAACTTCCGCGCGTAATCGTTCATAACGCGCGTCATGGCTCTCTTAAAGCCCTCCTCGTGTGTTCCGCCGTCTACTGTGTGGATATTATTCGCGAAGCTCAATAAAAGCTCGTTGTAGCTGTCTGTGTACTGCATGGCTATCTCGGCGGTGGAATTGCCGTCCGCCGCGTCCTCCGAAAGCCAGATGACCTCATCATGCACGACCTCTGCGGCCTTTTTCTTGTTGAGATACTCCACGAAGCTTTTAATGCCGCCCTCATAGAAGAATACATTCTCCTGCGCATTTTCCGCGTCACGCTCGTCTCTGAGGATAATCCTCACACCCGCGTTTAAGAAGGCCTGCTCGCGGAGCCTTGTCTTCAATGTGTCATATTCATATTCGGTCGTCTCTTTGAAGATTTCGCCGTCCGCCTTGAAATAGACGGTGGTTCCGCCGTTTCTCCCGGGTGCCGCGCCTCTGTTTTCAAGCTTGGATTTCTCCACGCCCCGCTCAAAGCGCTGGTAATACAGCTTGCCCTCATTTACGACCTCAACCTCCAGCCACTCCGAAAGCGCGTTCACAACAGATGCGCCCACGCCGTGCAGACCGCCGGAGACCTTATAGCTGCCGCCGCCGAATTTTCCGCCCGCGTGAAGCTTCGTAAAGACAAGCGTGACCGCGGGCACGCCCGTCTGGCTTTGCGTGCCGACAGGTATGCCGCGTCCGTTATCCACCACCTTGATTATATTATCGGGCATAATCGTGACGACTATTTCATCACAAAAGCCCGCCAAAGCCTCGTCTATCGCGTTATCCACTATCTCATACACAAGATGATGAAGCCCGCGCGGACCCGTTGAGCCTATATACATGCCCGGGCGCTTCCTTACGGCCTCCAGGCCCTCAAGAACCTGAATCTGGTCGCCGTCATAGGCCTGCTCCACACCCTCACTGATTTTCGTAAAATCGTTATTCTCCACTTTTTCCTCCGTGATAAAAGCCGCTTCAATCTCTTCATACATAGAAAAAGACCGTATTATAATACGGATTTTTCCCTCGCTTTACTTTAATTAAGTATAGCATATTTTGTGGGAAATGTAAAGCAAAAATGCTTTTCTCTACCCTCTTTTGTGGTCTGAAAATGATTTACCCCTCAAAAAAGAAAACAACCCTCTTCCTGCCGATATAGGGTGTCCTCATAAATGTAAAAAAGGCCGCCATGAGGACAGCCTTTTTATTCCGTTTTAGAATTTCGTTATTCATCGTCGTCATACATTTCTCTCTGAGGCATTCTTCTCGGTCTCTGCGGCTCGGGATTTCGAGGTCTTGGCGCCTCCTCTGAGGCAAAACGTCTTCCGTTGGCAACGCTGCCGGGCTGACGCTCCGACGGATTTCTCCGTGCCTCCGGTTGCGGCGTTGCTCTTCGCGGTGCCGCCGGCGGCACTGCTGCCGGCGTATAATCATCATTAAACATTCTCTGGCGCGCCGGCTGCGTTACTGTTCGCTGTGCCGACGGCTGTGCCACCGGCGACGCTGTTCTCCTCTCTCTTTGCGGAATTCTCTCCCCCGCCACAGGTGTTCTGCGCGCGCCCTGTGCGGGCGGTGAGGCTTCCGCGCGTCTTTTCTTGCCGTTCTTAGCAGCCTTATTGATAACGGGTTTTTTGAGGTAAACCGTGAAAAGGCTCAGGAAAAAGAAGCACCCAAACGGAATCAGCACCTGAATCGCGGTCGTCAGCACGATGTCGTCCATCACAAAGCGGTGAAAGAAAAAAATCGCGCCGCCAGTGAAGACGGCTATCACCGCAAAGACGTAAATCAGCGGAGACAAAAAGATATTGGAAATCCCGCCGCAGCGCGGGCATTTATATTCCCCCTGCTTCTTCAGCGACCATGTTCTTATTATATTCACCCGCTTATTGCAATACGGGCATCTCGGCACTCCGAAATACTGCATCATTTTCCCCTTTTTAAGTCGATATGCTTGTTATGTTTTATTTTGAAAGTTATCCGCTCGTTGGGTTCACTAAACGTATATTTTGGCTTTTCCTGAAGCATATGCGTATGTTCTTACTCGGCGCTATGCAAGCTGTTTTCTGTCAACCTTTTCAGCAGTGTCTGCACGGAAATCGGGCTAATATACAGCTCTTCGCTCTCATTTCTCTTTCGGCAAACCACGAAGCTCCTCGGCAGCTCATTCGAGACATTCACCACCCGGTTTTCAATCTGCGCCGCTCTCAAATATTCCCTCGTGTGCTTCGAAACCGTAGTATTATCCAAATCAAACACACCGACTATATCGCCGGTTCTCACCACCGTATCGGCCCCCAAATGCACATACATCTTTTTAAGTCGCACTCCCTGCTTCGTCTTAATTTGTAAGCCAACCACCCGTTGATTTCTCAATTCTTATACTATGGCCCTTCATTCGGTGTTATGCGAAACATTCCCTTTTTCGACGTAAAACTTCGCGCCGACGTTCAGAGAATCCACAACGGATAAATCGCAGCACGTGATAAAAACCTGCCTGTTCTCAAGATGGTTGAGAAGATAATCCTGCCGGCCTCTGTCCAGCTCGCTCATAACGTCATCAAGCAGCACCAGCGGCGGCTCGTTTACGGCCTCTGCCAGAAGCTCCGCTTCCGCCAGCTTCAACGCCAGCACTGCGCTTCTCTGCTGACCCTGTGAGCCGTACATTCTCGCGCTCATGCCGCTTATTTTTATCTCCATATCGTCTCTGTGCGGGCCTGCGGTAGTGAAGCCCGCCTTTATATCGGATTTCTCATTATCACGAAGTTCCGTCAGGTAGATTTCCTCCGCCTCTTTGAGGCTGAAGCCCTCTCCCGTTTTCAATGACGGCGAATAGCGGATTTCCATTTTCTCGCGCCCGCTTGAAATGCCATTATAGATGATTTCATTTTTCTTCGCAAGCTTTTCGGTATATTCCCGCCGCTCCGCCATAACCTCGGCGCCCAGCCTCGCAAGCTTCACATTCCACACGTCTATTGTCTCCGTTAAATCCGGAAACCTTGTTATCTCCTTGAGCAGCGCGTTTCTCTGCGACAAAGCCCTGTTATAAATACCCAGCGTTTTGGCGTAAATCGGTTTTATCTGGCAAATTGCGCCGTCTATAAAAGCTCTTCGCTTTGAAGGCCCCTCCTTCACAAGCAAAAGGTGCTCCGGCGAAAAAATCACCGCGCACACCTTGCCTATCAGTGCCGAGCCTGTTTTCTTCTGAACGCCGTTTATAACGGAATTCCTTCTTCCATTTTGAATGTTAAGTATGGCCTCCTGCTCTCTCTCTTCGCTGTAAAAATCAAGAAGCAGCCTCGCGTAAGACGAATTATTCCCCGTTTCGGCGTCTATCCTCGGCAGCTCGCCGTCCTTCGCGCCGCGAAAGGAATGCCCGCCCGTAAAGAGCCAAATAGCCTCAAGCAGGTTGGTTTTTCCCTGCGCGTTCTCTCCGTAAATCACATTTATGCCGTCGTATGGAAGAATCTCTCCGTCAGCGAGGTTTCTGAAGTTTTCAAACCTGAGGCGCTTCACATACATAAATTTCTCCCGAAAACCCGACGCTGTCGCCGTTTTTTATCTTTCTGCCCCGCTGTGTGCAAACCTCTCCGTTAACAGTAACATATCCCTCCTGAATCACCATCTTCGCTCTGCCGCCGGTGTCCACACAGCCCGCGAATTTAAGGAAGGAATCAAGCCTTATGTTCTCTTCATTGATTTTAAGCTTATTCATTTTTCAGCCTTACCGGCAGAACCAGGAAGAGGAAACTCTCGCCCTCCTTCGGCACGATTTTCATCGGGCTTAATGCGCCGCCGAGCTGAATCTTTATCTCGTCACACTCTGTGTTGCGAAGCGCATCAAGCAGGTATCTGTTATTGAAGCCCATCTCCACGCTTCCACCGTCGATATGTGCAGATACTTTATCACTCGCTCGTCCCATTGACGTGGTGCACAGCAAATCTATTGAGCTTCCGTCAAATGTGCAGCGAAGCGGGCTTTTAAGCCTGTCAGTAATCAGCAGCGACACGCGCTCAACGCTCTCGATTGCCTCTCTCGTGTTCACCGTCACCTCAATTGCCGTCTCTGCGGGAATAGCCGCCTTATAGTTGAGGAATTCACCCTCTAACAAGCTTGATATAACTGTATAGTTATCTATTTTAAACATAATGTGCCTGCTGCCCGCCGCTATGTCAATATCACCGCTGTCTTTCAAAAGCTTTAATATTTCCTGCAAGGTTTTGCCGGGCACGACGAAGCTCAAATCTCCCTTGAAATCTATCATTTCGGTGCGCTTTGCAAGGCGGTAGCCGTCCACTGAAACCATGTCAAACCTGCCGCCCTCAATATTAAAAAGGCTGCCTTGATGTATTGGCTTCGAATCGCTGTCCGCCACGGCGAAAACCGTCTGGCGAATCATGCTTCTGAGAATTTCAACAGGCAGCTTAATGCTTGTTGAATCAGAAATCTTCGGGAACTCGGGGAACTCCTCAGAAGGAATTCCGATAATTGAGAAGCTGCTCTGCCCGCTTTCAATCGTGGCTATGTTTTTCTCATCAACACTCACATTAATAATATCCGCGGGCGATTTCCTCACAATCTCGGAAAACACGCGCGCACTGAGTACAATGCTTCCGTCCTCCGAGTTACTTGAGGGAATCACCGTCGTAATGCCGAGCTCAAGGTCATATGCCGAAAGCTCAAGCCCGCCGCCCATCGTTTTGATGAGAATTCCCTCCAGCGCCGGAATAGTTGTTTTTGAAGACACTGCTCTCTGTATGTTCATTACGGCATCTGTAATTTCACTTTTATTCACAGCAAATTTCATATATATCCTCCTTGTTTGGCCTGTGTAAAGACCTGCTTATCCTTTAATATGTACATTATATGTGAAAAAACAATAAAAAACAAGGTCATACGAATTGTTTTTCCTCAAATTTTCCTTAATATAATGTCTTATAATATATTTTATTTAGAGGTAATAGTAGGGGGTGTTGAAAACAGGGAAAACTTTTATATCACAGATTATTACTGAAAGAACCAAGCTTAAAAACTCAACTTTTAATTGTGAGGTTTTTGTTAAAAAATCATGCTCAAAAAATATTCAACTTAAAAGTATTCAACACTTGATAAAATGTTGAATACTTGTGGATTACCTGTCTCTGATATTCTTGATTATATCCTCAACCGTTGCCCTCATGTGCGGGTCCCTTTTGACGTTGGCCTCAACTGCCTTAACGGCATATACCACCGTTGAGTGGTCTCTGTTGAATACTTCGCCGATTTCCACCATCGAAAGCTGAGTTATTTCCCTGATGATAAGCATTGAAATCTGCCGCGCAAGGGAAATCTCTTTCTTGCGTTTTGAAGACCTTATGTCCTCGGCGATAACTCCGTAGGTTCTGCCCACCTCTTCGATAATCAATTCAACCGTCACGGGTGTGGGCTGGCTGTTATTCATAATGTCACTGATGGCGGCCTGCGCCGTGGTGATATTGAGCGGCTTGCCCTCTAAAAGATAATAGGCCTTCAGCTTTTTAACCGCGCCTTCAAGCTGGCGGATATTGCTCTTTAATCTGTTGGCAATATATTCCGTAACGTTATCCGGAATATCAAGCCCAATTTGCTTGGCTTTATTTGCTATGATAGCTATTCTTGTCTCTAAATCAGGGGGCTGAATATCCGCCATCAGGCCGCTTTCAAATCTCGTTTTGAGCCTTTCCTCCAAAGAAGAAATATCCTTCGGCGGGCGGTCTGACGTGAGAATAATCTGTTTATTGGCTTGATGCAGAGCATTGAAGGTGTGGAAGAATTCTTCCATTGTAGAATCTTTCCCGGCGATGAATTGTATATCATCAACGAGGAAGACGTCGGCCTGGCGGTATTTTTCCCTGAAAAGCGGCGTCGTGCTGCTTCTGATGGCGTCAATCATCTCATTTGTAAATTCCTCGCCGTTGATATATACTATTGAAAGATTGGAGTCAGTGGCCTCTATTTCATTCGCTATCGCGTGCAGAAGATGCGTTTTCCCCAAGCCGGAGCTGCCGTGGATGTACAGCGGGTTATACGCCGCGGCCGGCTTGCTTGCCACTGCCACGCATGCAGCGTGAGCAAAGCGGTTTGAAGGCCCAACGACGAAGCTGTCGAACGTCAGCTCATAGTCGTTCGCTTCGGTGGAGCTCTCCGCTTTAGCTCTGGGGAGTTCGTCTCTCACAAGCAGCTGAAAGCTGATTCCCTTGCCGAAAATGCTCTCAAATGCGTCACACAAGAGCTCGCTGTAGCACCTTATTATGGTTTGCTTGTTGAAATTGTTCGGCGCTTCGATTATCGCCGTGCCCTCGTCAAAATCCAGCCCGACGGGTTTTAGCTTTCTGAACCACGTCTCATAGGCGACGTCTGAGATATTGTTTTTGCAGTAATTACTAATAGATTCCCAAGCCTCTGAAAAATTTTCCATTTCCTAATTTTGCCCTCTTTATTATCATTTGACATATAGTATAGCACATTGTTGAAAACTTTTTCAAACCCCATGATTTTGCTTTATTGGAAAGATAATTTTTTCTATACTATGTATAGTAGTCAGAAGGAAAAATAAACGCTTTTTTTGCCCTATGTTGAAAGCCGGAAAAAGCAAAATAATTTTGAGTGAAAAAAGGCTCAAAAAATGCGCAGGATTAAGGGAAATATCTGTTGACATAAAAGGGCTTCATAATGTATAATGTTAACTCGCAAGGCTTAACAGGATCAAGTCAATTTTACATCCCGAAAGGAGGGTTTTTATATGCTGAGAACATATCAGCCGAAGAAGCTTCACAGAAAGAAGGAGCACGGCTTCAGGAAGAGAATGTCCGATAAAAGCGGACGAAAAGTACTTTCACGCCGCAGGGCAAAGGGCAGAGCTCGTTTATCTTATTGATTGCCTTTAAGGTCACCAGAGCGTGACCTTTCTTTGTTGTATGCCGGTTAAAACGTGCATATTTTTACGGGAGACGGTCATAAAATGAAGATTGAAAAGCTCACCCGCAATAATGATTTCCACAGGCTTTACAGAAGCGGCAAGAGCCACGTCACGCCGGTGGTGGTAATCTACACCAAGAAGAATCGCTTCAGGAAAGCCCGTATAGGTATCACTACAAGCAAGAAAATAGGAAACGCCGTCAAGCGCAACCGCGCGAGGCGGGTTGTCGTCGCCGCATATATGCAAATTGCGGAGAAGATAGCGCCGGGCTATGATATCGTCTTTGTGGCGCGCGGCAAGACGCCGTATGTGAAGAGCGGGGATATTCTGAAGGCTATAACTCCGATTCTGACGAATCTCGGCAAGGCAACTACAGGCAAGGGCAACGCAAAATGAAAAGAGTTTTTTTATCCATCATAAATTTCTACAGGAAGAATATCTCCCCCAACACCCCGCCGAGATGCAAGTATATCCCTACCTGCTCTCAATACGGGCTGGAGGCGATTGAGCGCTTCGGGGCTTTCAAGGGCGGCTTCATGACGCTGTGGAGGTTTCTTCGGTGCAACCCCTTCAGCAAGGGCGGATATGACCCCGTGCCGGAGCTGAAAACAAAGAAGAGCGAGTTATGATTTTATAATCATATATTAATCATATATAATGTATGCTGGAAACTGGAGAGAGTAATGCAAATTTTTAACTATATCGGCAGTGTATTCGGCTATTTGCTGTGGGCTCTGTTCTATATCTTCAACAATTACGGCGTCGCCATAATCTTCTTCACGTTGGTTACCAAGGCGATAATGTTTCCGTTCTCGATAAAGCAGCAGAGAAGCATGGCGTCGCAGTCCAAGATGGCCGCAAAGCAGAAGGAACTTCAGCAAAAGTACGGCAAGGACAGGCAGAGATATTCGCAGGAGGTGCAGAAGCTCTACGATAAAGAGGGCGTGAAGCCTTCGGCGGGCTGCTTGGTCTCCATTTTTCCGATGCTCATAATGATGGGTATCTATTACTCGATTATCTCCCCGCTTTCAAACACACTGCACCTTGACGCAAATTCCATTGCGGAGGCCTCCAATTTCGTCGCGCGGCTTCCCGGAATGATTTCGCAGGGCGCTTATCCTGAGCTCGAGGTCATAAAGAACTTCGACGCGCTCAGGGAATATCTCACCCCCATGTTCAGTGCCGCAGATTTATCAAAGCTTGATATGTTCTCGCAGGGCTTCAATTTCCTCGGGCTGAATCTTCTGAATTCGCCGAGCGGCTCGGGCTTTATGGACTTTCTCTGGACTATCCCCGTGCTTTCGTTCGTCACGTCAATCGGAACGCAGCTCTACATGCAGTTCAGAAATCCTGCTATGTCAGGCCAGCAGGGCGCGGGCGGCGGATGCATGAAGGTCATGATGTACGCACTGCCGTTGCTGGGCGTTTACTGGTCCTACCAGTTCCCCGCGGCCGTGGGTCTTTACTGGGTGGTGTCCGGCGTGATGCAGTTCGGCCAGACATTGCTTATGAACAAATTCTTCAGCGCTAATATTATGACAGCTATGGCAGAGGCGCAAAGAGCCGTTTCACTTGAGTTGGCAGAAGGCAATATCAGGCCGCTGCCGGCAAGCACACAGAAGCAGATTGCGGATAAATTATCCGCTCAGAATACACAGCAGACAAATGAGAAAAAGCAGGGTAACCAGGGGAAGCGTAAGAAAAAGTAAGCGTAATGCGGCAAATAGGCCGCGAAGGAGGATAATATGTTTAGAGAGGCTATTGCGACGGGCAATACGGTGGAAGAGGCCATTGAGAATGCAAAGCAGGAGCTTGGTGCCGAGGATGAATTTGACATCAGCGTAGAGGTGCTCCAAACGCCCACGAAGAAGACCTTAGGGCTTTTCGGGGGAAATCCGGCTAAGGTGCGCGTAAGCTTTGATGACGGCAGACCTGAGCCGAAGAAACCAGTGAGTGAGGAACCGGCAAAGGCAGCGCCCAAAGCGAAAAAGGAAAGTAAAAAGGCGGCAGGAAAGCTTGAAAATCCGGCGAAGCAGGCCTCGGCTTATATTTCAGAGGTTCTTACGAATATGGGCGTTGACGGAGTTGAGATAGACATCATTGAAAATGAAGCCGGCGCGGCACTTGTTCTTTCGGGCGGCGATGTGGGCTTTATTATCGGGCACAGAGGTGAAACACTGGATTCCTTGCAGTATTTGGCGTCGCTTGTGGCAAACCATGTTGAGGAAAAGTATTACCGCATTACGCTGGACGTAGGAAATTACCGCGCGAAGCGCAAGGAGACGCTTGAATCTCTCGGCAAGAAGATGGCTTTGAAGTCGATTAAAATCGGCAGAAACAATCATCTTGAGCCGATGAATCCGTATGAAAGAAGAATCATTCACACTGCGGTTCAGGAGATTGACGGCGCGAAATCCTGGAGTGAGGGAGAGGATATGGGTCGCCATGTGGTCATCGGGCCCGAGGGCGGTGAGCGCAGAGGAAGCGGCTATAATCGTGACGGCCGAGACAGGGGCGGTTACAACCGCAATCGGAATACCGGCGGAAGAGGCGGCGGAAGAGGCGGTTATAACAGGAACGCCGGAAATGCGAGCAGACTCCAAAACTCTGCACCGGCGGAGAGAAAGCAGGACGATCCCACCGCGAGGGTTTACGGCAAGATTGATGTCCCGAAGCCCAATGACGGCGAAGAATAATTTGCTTTTATAATTAAAGCTCCCTATAATATAGGGGGCTTTTTATAAGCTCGACAAATGTAGCATATATTGGAAGACGGTGAGAAGATGGATTGTATAGCTGCGATTTCCACTGCGAACGCGCCGGCGGGCATAGGGATTGTCCGGCTCTCCGGCGAAAACGCGCTTGATATAGCAGACAGAGTTTTCAGCTCTGAGAGAAGCAAAAAGCCGAGCGAAATGAAAGGCTATACCGCAGCGCTGGGATATGCGGCGGATAAAAGCGGCGAGAAGATTGACGACGTAATCGCGCTGGTTTTCACTGCGCCGAAAAGTTATACGGGCGAGAACGTCGTGGAGCTTTCATGCCATGGCGGGCTTTTCGTGACGAGAAAGCTTCTCTCCGCAGTGCTGGACGCCGGAGCAAGGCTCGCCGAGGCAGGTGAATTCACGAAACGGGCTTTCCTGAACGGGAAAATCGACCTAGCCCAGGCGGAGGCGGTCATGCGCCTCATCTCGGCTTCCGGCGAAGAAGCGGCAAAGACGGCGCTTCAGGGTGAGGCGGGAATCCTTTCAACCAGAATCGCGAGGGCGCGGGATAGAATCAAGGATACCGCGGCACATCTGGCGGCATGGGCGGATTTCCCCGAGGAGGATATACCCGAGGTTGAGGAGGACAGTTTAGAGGGAATCCTTCAGCTGTGTATAGATGATTTGAGCGAGCTCCTTCGTGAATTTGAAAAGGGGCGCATCTTTGCTGACGGCGTTGACGCTGCGATAGTCGGCAAGGTGAACGCGGGGAAATCCACGCTGATGAATTTGCTTTCGGGGCGGCAGAGGTCAATTGTGACGGAAATCCCGGGCACGACGCGTGACGTCGTGCAGGAAAGCGTGATGATTGCGGGAATTCCGGTGCGCCTTTCAGACACGGCGGGAATTCGCGAAACGGCCGATGCGGTGGAGAGAATCGGCGTTTCGGCCTCGCGCGAGAGAATGGAGACGGCAGAGCTGGTGCTCGCGATGTTTGATTCCTCAAGGCCGCTTGACGATGAGGACATGGAGATAATCGGCGCGCTCAAAAATAAACGGGCGATTGCCGTTGTGAATAAAACGGATTTGCCATCACTGCTTGATGAGAGAGTGATAGAAAACGGCTTTGCGCATGTGGTTCATATTTCGGCGAGAGAAGAAAAAGGCGTCGAGGAATTATCGAAAACTGTCGAAAGCGTCCTGAATACAGCCGATTATGACCCCTCAAACGGAGCATTGTACACCGAGCGGCAAAGGAGAGACGCCCAGACAGCACGAAGCAGCCTGCAGGAGGCGCTGAATGCGCTGCAAAGCCGCATTACGCTTGACGCCGTGACGGTTTGCGTGGAGAATGCTTTGGCGGCGCTTTATAGTCTCACTGGCGAAAAGGTCAGCGAAGAAATCATCAACGAGGTGTTTGAAAAATTCTGTGTTGGGAAATAGATGAGGTAAAATGAAATATCAGGCGGGAAATTATGATGTGGCGATAATCGGGGCGGGTCACGCGGGAATAGAGGCGGGGCTTGCTTTGGCGCGTCTGGGCTGCAAGACGATTCTCTTCACGATAAATATGGATGGTGTCGGGAACTGCCCGTGTAATCCGAGTATCGGCGGCACGGCGAAGGGTCACCTTGTGCGCGAGATAGACGCACTCGGGGGCGAGATGGGCAAAACTGCTGACGCGGTGACGATTCAAAGCAGAATGCTTAATCTCGGCAAGGGGCCGGCGGTACATTCACTGCGCGCGCAGATAGACAGGCTCGAATATTCAAAGCTGATGAAGCACAAGCTGGAGCTGTGCGATAATCTTGAGCTGCGTCAGGCGGAGATAGTCGATTTGGAGCAAGATAATGGGATATGGCGGCTGACCTCACGCATGGAGGGAGTTTATGAGGCGAAGGCGGTAATAATCGCGACGGGTACTTTTTTGGGAGGCAGAATCTTTATCGGAGACGTCTCATATGAAAGCGGACCCGACGGCCTCTTCCCCTCTGCATTTTTGCCGAACGCACTGGAAAAGCTCGGCATTAGAATGAAGAGATTCAAGACAGGCACACCTGCGCGCGTAAAAAAGGGCTCGCTTGATTTTGCCGAGCTAGAGGTGCAGTACGGTGATGAACCGCCCGTGCCTTTCTCTTATGAGACGAAGGAAATCAAGAACCTGCGGGAATGCTATATAAGCTGGACGAACGAGAGAACAAAGGAGGTCATTCTTGCTAACATCAAGCGTTCACCGCTCTACGGCGGAATGATTGAGGGCATCGGCCCGCGTTATTGCCCGAGTATTGAGGATAAAATCGTGCGCTTTAAGGACAAGCCGCGCCATCAGCTGTTTATCGAGCCTTGCGGGCTGGATACCGAAGAAATGTATCTTCAGGGCATGAGCTCATCCTTGCCGGAGGACGTGCAAATTGAGTTTTACCGAACTATCAGCGGCCTTGAGAATGTGGAAATTATGCGCAGCGCCTATGCAATTGAATATGATTGCGCCGATTCACTTCAGCTGAACGCCACGCTTGAATTCCGTGATTTCCCCGGTCTCTACGGCGCGGGGCAGTTCAACGGCAGCTCAGGCTATGAAGAAGCCGCGGCGCAGGGTCTCGTCGCGGGGATAAACGCAGCGAGGAAGGTGCAGGGCAAGAGCGAGATAGTGCTCGGCAGAGAGAATTCTTACATCGGCACGCTTATAGATGACCTCATAACGAAGGGCGCCGCTGATCCATACAGAATGATGACCTCGCGCTCGGAGTATCGTCTCCTTCTCCGTCAGGATAACGCCGATGAGCGCCTCACGCCGCTCGGCCATGAGCTTGGGCTTATATCGGCTAAGCGCTTTGCAGACTTTGAGGCGAAGAAGGCTATGATAGATACAGAGCTGGCGCGCGTGAGAAAGGTGACATTGCCGCCAACAGATGCCTTGAATGAAATACTAGTTTCACATGAAACATCTCCTGTTTCTTCAGGAATTAAGCTCGCCGAGCTGCTGAAAAGACCGCAGTTGAATTATGCGGCTTTGCGTCCGGTTGATGAAACAAGGCCGGATTTACCCAAGGAAATCTTTGAGCGAGTGGAGATTGAGCTGAAATATGAGGGCTACATCAAGAAACAGCAGGCAGACATTGATGAGATGAAGCGCCTCGAAGCAAAGCAGCTGTCACGCGCGATGGATTATTCAGTGATAAAGGGGCTTCGCTTGGAGGCGATTGAGAAACTGAACGCGGTCAAGCCTGAAAACATCGGGCAGGCAGGAAGAATCTCCGGCGTGAGCCCTGCGGACATATCTGTGTTGCTCATCTGGCTTGCGGCAAACAAGGGCGGTGAAAGCTGATGGAGAATATAGAGAATAAGCTCATTGCGGCCGGAAAAGAGTTTGGTATTAAGATAAAGCCGGAGCAGGCGGAGACGTTCCAAAGGTATATGAAAATGCTCTTAGAGTGGAATGAGAAAATCAACCTCACAGCGATTACAGAGCCTGATGATATACTCTTGAAGCATTTTATTGACAGCCTCAGCTTACTGAAGGCTTTCGAGATAAAGCCGCACGCCAAGATAGTTGACGTAGGCACAGGCGCGGGCTTCCCGGGGCTTCCGCTTAAGATAATGCGCCCCGATATAGAAATCACGCTTCTAGACGGCTCGAACAAGCGCCTTGGTTTCCTGAATGCGGTTTCTAAGGAGCTTAACCTTGAGGCGCTTACCGTCCATAAGCGAGCGGAGGAGGCCGGCAGAATGCACGAAATGAGAGAAAGCTATGACGTCGCTGTATCGCGTGCAGTAGCGAGGCTCAACACACTTGCAGAGTATTGCCTTCCGCTTGTGAAGATGAAAGGGCATTTCATTGCGATGAAATCCGCGGAGATAGATGAAGAGCTGCTTGAGGCGGAAAATTCGATAGCTAAACTTGGGGGAAGCATTGAGCGGCGCGAGAATTTAGCGCTGCCTTCCGGCGACAGGCGAAGCATCGTGATTATCCGCAAGCTGAACTTCACGCCGAAGGAATACCCACGGCACGGCGGGACGATAACAAAGCATCCGCTCTGAATAAGAAGCCAAAGAGAAAGGGGGGCAATGCCCCCCCTTGTTTCATGTGAAACAATTGGAGATAAATCAGGATTTCTCTTTGTTTTTTATCGGAATTATGCTATACTAATCAATATATTATGAAGATTGAGGGCGCTATGGGAAAGATAATTGCAGTTGCAAATCAAAAGGGCGGCGTTGGAAAGACGACGACAGCCGTTAACCTTGCCGCGGCTTTGGGAGATAAGGCCAAGCGGGTGCTGCTTGCGGACACAGACCCGCAGGGCAATTCCACAAGCGGCGTGGGTGTTGACAGGCGAAAGACCGAAACGACGATGTATGAGGT
>DBCZ01000035.1:6591-13259 GCA_002293315.1 Ruminococcaceae bacterium UBA945 | reverse complement strand
ATTCCCTCCAGCATGGATTTGGCGGCGGCTGAAATCGAGCTGCCGGCTGTAAAAAACCGCGAGGCTGTGCTGAAGAACGCGCTTTCGCTCATCAGAAGCGATTATGATTATATAATCATCGACTGCCCGCCGTCATTGGGGCTTATTACGACGAATGCGCTGAACGCCGCAGACACAATTCTTGTGCCGATACAGTGCGAGTATTATGCGCTTGAGGGGCTTTCACAGCTCATGAACTCGGTGCGGCTGGTCAAAAAGCATTATAATGAGCGGCTGGATATCGAAGGCGTGCTGCTCACGATGTATGACGGGCGGCTGAATTTGACACAGCAAGTGGTCGAAGAGGTGAAGAAATTCTTCCCGCGCAAGGTGTTTAAGACAGTGATACCGCGCACGGTGCGGCTTTCAGAGGCGCCGAGCTTCGGTCAGCCGATTTTATACTATGACAGAGCCTCGAAGGGCGCCGAGTCATATAGCCAGCTTGCGGATGAGATAATAAGGAACAACTAGGAGGGTATTGTGAAGAAGAAGGGTTTGGGAAAGGGAATCAGCGCGATTTTTGAAGAGAACTCCATTGACGCGCTGAACACAGAGAGCATTAAAATCAGTGAAATTGAGCCGAATCGCGAACAACCGAGGAAGGAATTTGACAGCGAGGCGCTGGCTGAGCTGGCCGATTCCATCTCACAGCACGGGATTCTCCAGCCGCTGTTGATGCGCCCTATGCCTGCGGGCGGTTATAGAATTGTCGCGGGTGAGCGCAGGTGGCGTGCCGCGAGAATGGCAGGACTGCGCGAGGTGCCGGCGGTCGTCAGGGAAATGACGGACACCGAGGAAATGATTTTCGCGCTGATTGAGAACCTGCAAAGAGAGGATTTAACCCCGCTTGAGGAGGCAAAGGGCTACCGCACGCTCATTGAGACGCAGGATTTCACACAGGAGGAGGTCTCCAAGACAATAGGGAAATCCCGCCCGGCTATCACGAACGCCTTGCGGCTTTTGAACCTGCCGGAGGATATACAGGAGCTGCTTGAGGGCGGCAAAATTTCAGCGGGCCATGCGAGGACGCTTCTGGCCTTCAAAAATGAAGATGACATGCGCGATGCCGCGAAGAAAGCGGTGAGTGGGACGTCAGTCAGAGAGCTCGAGCAGCTTGCGAAGAAGATGAACGAGCGCAAGGCGGTTTCGCAGAGAGCCGCCAAGATGATACAGTACTACGAGGAAGCTCAGCTTGCGCTGACAGAGAGCCTCGGCAGAAAGGTGAAAGTCTCAGGAACGCGCAAAAAAGGAAATCTCACGATTGAATTCTACGGCGAAGAGGATTTGGGCGCGCTGCTTTCAGAGCTGAAGGAGATAAAATAAGAGTAAAGCAAATTTGCTTAACAGCAACAAGAAAGACTTCACAGCAGTTTTCAACAGTGGCCAATGAAAAAGTGGAAAAGAAGAGGGAGAAAATAGGAATATGCTTGACATTAAGCTTATAAGAACAAACCCTGATTCAGTTAGGGAAAACATTAAAAAGAAATTCCAAAATGAGAAATTAAAGCTCGTGGATGAAGTAATTGAGCTTGACAGGCAGTTTCGTGATTCCAAGCAGAAAGGTGATGATTTGCGCGCGCTCAGGAATTCGGTAAGCAAGGAAATCGGCGGGCTGATGGCGCAGGGCAAAAGAGATGAAGCCGAGGAAGCCAAAGGAAAGGTCAAGGCAATCGCCGACGAGCTCGCCGCACTTGAGGAAAACGAAGCACAGATGAACGCTGAAATCAAAGAGCGCATGCTCGTGATTCCGAATATAATCGACGCAAGCGTGCCAATCGGCAAAGACGACACCGAGAATGTGGAGGTGGAGAGGTTCGGAGAGGCAAAACTGCCGGATTTTGAAATCCCGTACCACACGGAAATAATGGAAAGCCTCGACGGCATAGATTTGGACAGCGCCCGCAAAACCAGCGGCAACGGCTTCTATTATCTCATGGGAGATATTGCAAGGCTGCAATCGGCGATTCTTTCATACGCTCGCGATTTCATGATAGACAAGGGCTTCACATACTGCATCCCCCCGTTCATGATTCGCAGCGACGTCGTGACGGGTGTCATGAGCTTTGCCGAGATGGAAAACATGATGTATAAAATCGAAGGCGAAGACCTCTACCTCATCGGCACGAGCGAGCATTCGATGATAGGTAAATTCATTGACAGTATCTTGCCGCAGGAGAAACTGCCACAGACGCTCACCAGCTATTCCCCGTGCTTCAGGAAAGAGGTGGGCGCGCACGGCATAGAGGAGCGCGGGGTGTATAGAATCCATCAGTTTGAGAAGCAGGAGATGATTGTCGTCTGCGAGCCGGAGGAGAGCATGAGATGGTTCGAGGAAATGCTTTCGCACACGGTGGAATTCTTCCGCACGCTGGATATTCCCGTCAGAACGCTTGAGTGCTGCTCGGGTGATTTGGCGGATTTGAAGGTCAAGAGCATAGACGTCGAGGCGTGGTCGCCGAGGCAGAAGAAATATTTCGAGGTCGGCAGCTGCTCGAACCTCGGAGACGCACAGGCGAGGCGGCTGGGCATTCGCGTGAAGGGAGCAGAGGGGAATTACTTCGCCCACACGCTCAATAACACGGTCGTCGCCCCGCCGAGAATGCTCATCTGCTTTTTGGAGAACAACCTCACGGCCGACGGCAGCGTGAAAATCCCGAAGCCCCTGCAAATGTATATGGGCGGGAAAGAGCGGCTGACAGCAAATAGCAAATAAAAAGAACCCTCACGGGTTCTTTTTATTATTCTGCTTGAACTTCCGGTGTTTCCGCCTTCTTCTTCCCGAACCGCGAAGAAACAACAAACACGCACACGCTGAGGAGATACAGCCCGAAGACGACGAAGTAAAAATCCGTGGCATTCATCGCGCTGAACACCATGCCGCCGACGAGGTTTCCGATTATTCCCGCGCCGGACGCCACCGCCGTGAAGAAAGACTGCGCCGTGGCTTTTAGATTGTTGGGTGCGAGCTCATAGAGGTAATTGAGCGAAGAGCCGATGAAGACTCCGTTGCCCAGCCCGAAGAAGGTGGTGCTGAGGAGCATCGTCGGCAGTGAGCGCGCGAAAGAGGCAAACAGCAGAACCTCCACACTCATGAGAAGAACGCCTAAAAGAAGCAGATACTCGAGCTTTATCCTTTTTCTGAGCCGGCTCATGAGCAGCAGAAGCGGAATCTCCAAAGCGCCGCGGTAGGCGAGGAAGAAGCCGTAATTGCCGGAATCCACGCCGATATCGGCCATATAATAGGGTATAAAGTTAATTTCCGTGTTCGCCGCGATATAAAAGACCAACGCGAACAGGAGAAAGCTTATATATTTGCCGTTTTTGAGAAGCGGGCGAATGTCAAGTTTTTCGCGCTTTGCTTTTGTTTCACCGGTTTTTCTGACATGCACTGGGTCATTCATTTTGAGCGTGAGAAGAATTGCGGGAAGCATGAGCACAAGCGCAATCCAGAACGTGTGCTTCACGTCGAGGAAGGTTGAGAGCAACGCGGAGATAATCAGGCTTCCTATGGTAAACATAAACGAGCCGAAGCTGCGTATCTTGCCGAAATTCAGCCCCATCGCGTTGCATGAGCGCACCTCCAGGTTATCCTTCATCGGCACCATTGAGCCGCGGAAGAAGTTCACAAGCGGCAGATAAACGAGAAAGAGGATTGAGGAATACGGCAGGTTTACAGGGATAAGCGGCACAAGGGCATATAGCGTAGCTCCCGCGATTATCAGAATGAAAACGATTTTTTTAATCGAGCCGATTCTGTCGCTCATCATGCCCCAAAACGCCACAGAGGCAATGCCCACCGCCGCGCAAATGGCGTTCAGCACACCCATGTCAGACGGCGAAAAGCCGTTCTTTTGCAGATAGACGCCCTGATAGCACCCAAAGGCCCACGCAAACCAAAACGCCCCGCAGAACACCGCGATGATCAGGCCGTCAATTCGTATAGAGCCGAGCCTTCTCTTTAAGCTCATAATTCCCCCCAAAGCCTCCGTGTGAGGCGTATATATAGTGAATTTTTATAGCTGCGCTATACTATCTCTTTGAATTTCTTGCCCAGCGCAGTGACATCGCTGTCTATCACTATGCCGGAGTCTTCATACAGCAGATACAGCGGCCTGCCATAGCCTTCGGGAACGGTATCTTCATCGGTATAGTGGCAAAAGATGTCGTGGTCACCGCAAAGATTCATGCCGGATAAATCCGCAAGCCCGACATTGTTCTCATCAGAGGAGCCGCCCAAGCGTGCGGTTTCAATCGTTTTGCCGAAGATAATCGCCCCGGCAGAGCCGCCATAAAGNNGAGCCGCCGTAAACAATCCCGCCGTTTTCAAGGAAGGCCTTAATCTGCGCCTCAAACGTAGACTCCTTGATTGCCCTCAAGAGCTTGAAGGTATTCCCCCCGCCGATAAACACAGAGTTATAGCGGCCGTCAATTTGCGCCGAGGATAAATCCGTGCACAGCTCTGCCTTTTCAATTCCGTAAGGTTTATAGGTCTCGGTAAACCACGAAAGGCATTCATCATAAGTATACGTCGAAGCCTCCGTGGCAATCGGGATATACAAAACAGGCTTTGATAAATCAAGCAGAGAGGCGTAATACTCATCAATGGGAACAACCTGCTCCGGATCCCCGCCGCCTGAAAGAATCAATGGCATAGTGAATCCTCCTATTCTATATATAACTAAATAAATATATCAAACACACCGGCAATGTCAATAGTTTTTCCGTGCTTTTGCAAAAAATAATTACGGCCTGCCTCCGGCTTTGAAAATACAACAAAAAACGCTTGGGCTGTGTGCTTTTTTTAGAGGAAACCATAAATTTGAAAAAGAGATTGAAAATGCCATTTCAGAGTGCTATAATACTGAACAATATACACATGATTCCCGAAGCAAATTCTATTAACCATAGACCATTCGGGGATTTTTTATACCTCATCGGAATATTTGTCGGAGGTTTGTTATGACGGCAAAACAGGAAGCGGCCTTGGAAAAGGTTATCGGCGCATTGCCTGACGGCTTAAAAGAGAGTTATCAGGAAGTTGCGGAGTATGCCATGTCACTGGGCTATATGCCTGCACTCAAGGGTGTTCGTCAAGATTATGTGGATTTCACAAAAAGCCGTGTTAAAAAGTCAATCCTCAAAATAAGCTCAAACCCCAATTTCTGGGAGCTTGCAATGAAGTTTTATGCTCTTCCCGAATACTCCGGCATCTTTTCTGAGGCACTGAAAATGCGTCTTGCATATTGGAGCAAGCTTGGATATGAGGCAAAATGCTTTGGCTGCGGAAACTGCGACGGAACGCTGGGGTACGGAATCAGAGTATCTGATGGCAAGCAAGGCTTTTTATGTGGCTACGGTGTCGTTCCACTTCCAAAGTTCAATGCTGAAAATGTGGCTGAAGTAAAAGACGCACTGAGGCAGCAGGATGAATTTTTTATTAAGTTGGCAATGTAATTTTAGATAGATGAAAAACGAAGCTTTTGTATGTGAAAGGAGAATAACATGCTGACCACCGATTTTTCAAAGAAGTTTATCAAAAAGGGTTACACCTACGACGACGTGCTGCTGATTCCGGCGGAGTCACACGTGCTGCCGGCTGACGTGGATTTTTCCACGCGTCTGACGAAGACAATCAGCCTCAACACGCCGATTCTCACCGCGGCGATGGACACCGTGACGGAAAGCGACATGGCCATTGCGATTGCCAGAGAGGGCGGCATCGGAATTATCCACAAGAACATGAGCATTGAGGCTCAGGCAGACCAGGTTGACAGAGTAAAAAGGTCAGAGAACGGCGTAATAATTAACCCCTTCTTCCTCGGCCCGAACAATCTCGTGAGAGAGGCTGATGAAATTATGGGCAGATTCAAAATTTCCGGCGTGCCTATTGTCGATACAGACGATAAGCTCGTCGGAATTGTTACGAACAGGGATATGCGCTTCATGTCCGAAGAGGATTTCGACCAGCCGATAAAGAACGTGATGACGAAGGACCATCTCATCACCGCGCCCGTCGGCACGACGCTCACAGACGCGCAGGAAATCCTTCGCAAGCACAGAATTGAGAAGCTCCCGATAGTTGACGGAAACGGAAAGCTCAAAGGGCTTATTACTATAAAGGATATCGAAAAGGCGGTGCAGTATCCGCTTTCGGCAAGAGACGCAGGCGGCAGGCTGCTGTGCGGCGCGGCAATCGGCGCTACCGGCGACGTGCTTGAGAGAGTGGCGGCGCTTATTGAAGCGCAGGTGGACGTGGTCGCGCTGGATTCGGCGCATGGACACAACGAGGGCGTAATCAAGGCCGTGGCGAAGGTGAAAAAAGCGTATCCGAATCTGCAGGTGATTGCCGGCAATATCGCGACGGGAGACGGAGCGAGGGCATTGATTGATGCGGGCGCAGACTGCGTAAAGGTGGGCATCGGCCCCGGCTCAATCTGCACGACGAGAGTGGTTGCGGGCATAGGCGTGCCGCAGATTACAGCAATCTATGACGCCGCCTGCGCCGCTTCGAAGCATGGAATCCCCGTTATAGCCGACGGCGGGATAAAGTACAGCGGAGATATAGTGAAGGCGCTTGCCGCGGGCGCGGATTCCGTTATGCTCGGCAGCCTGGTGGCGGGCTGCAAGGA
>DBCZ01000035.1:205-6551 GCA_002293315.1 Ruminococcaceae bacterium UBA945 | reverse complement strand
GCGATGAATCAGGATATAGGAAGCGGCGACAGATACTTCCAGGCGGAGCAGAAGAAATATGTTCCGGAGGGCGTGGAGGGTCGTGTGCCGTATAAAGGGCCGCTTTCGGATACGGTCTTTCAGATGCTCGGCGGGCTTCGCTCTGGCATGGGCTATACTGGCTGTGCTAACATCGGGGAATTGCACGCCAAGGCGGAGTTCGTGGAAATAACAGGCGCGGGCTTGAAGGAAAGCCACCCGCACGACATTCAGATTACGAAGGAAGCCCCCAACTATTCAGTTAATAGTTGAGAATAGATAGTTGACAGTTAAGGGCAAGAGATGAACAATAGATATTCCATGTAGGGGCGGGTTTCCATGCCCGCCCGTTTAAGAACAGTTAACAGTTGATAATGAGCGCAGCGACGCACGAAGTGCATAGTCAAGGCCATGAAGGGCAAAAAGCACTTTAGCCCTCTTTACAAAAGAGGGCAAAGAAATAACGCAGGCGCTACCCAACAGGGCGGTAATAAAAGGCAACTATCTCAGAATAATCAATATATGGTGTTGACAAAGGAAGCGGCGATACATTATAATAAATAGCGCTTCTCTTTGAGATTTCTTTGAGAAGTATATGTGGCGGCATAGCTCAGCTGGCTAGAGCAATCGGTTCATACCCGGCAGGTCGGTGGTTCAAGTCCACTTGCCGCTACCAGTTCGAATGAAGTTCGAACGGCATCGTGGAGGATTGCGTATGCAATACTCAGATGCCCCCAAGGACAGTTGCTAGTTTATAGCTAACAGTTGATAGTTCCACTAACTATCAATTCTCAACTATTCACTCTCAACTGTACTACCTGGCCCGGTGGTCAAGCGGTTAAGACACCGCCCTTTCACGGCGGTAACACGGGTTCGAGTCCCGTCCGGGTCACCATCATGCATTGGCGAAGCTTTGGGCTCGTTTAATGCCCAAGGTTGCCTCTGCTCATTTTCGAGCAAGGCAATTTTCTTTTGTCGGGAGGATTCATGGACACCAATAAAGCGGTGCAACCTTTCAAAAAAATGAAAACTGAAATAATTTTCGGTATACTTTTTATCGGAACAGTTTTGCTGTCACAACTGAATAGCCCTTTATTTAGCTTAATATTTGCCCCAACGCTTATTTTGCTTTCATTCTTAAACAAGAAATATAAGGCGTTTTTACTTTTGTGCGCTTTCGTGGTGCTCGGACATGTCTGCTGGAGTTATCTGTCGGCACCGCTTGAGCAGATTATCATCGCAAATGCTTTGCCGCATGAGCTTGAGACTGTAATAAACAGACTGGGCTTAATCGGATATATGGCACTGTTCTTAGCATGGAGGCTGATTCAAAAGCCCAAAACAGACAGCCTGCATAAAGGTGATTTCAGGGCAGAAATCTTCTTCCCTTTTATATGGAAAGGAAGAAGAGAGACGACTAAAAGCTTCCTCATTATCTTTTGCATAATATGCCTGGTTCCGGCGTTAATTCTTTTCTTTGTAAATAGGCCGGGGCTTGCCTTGATAGGCTATGGGCTGCTGTTTGCGGCGGTAAATTCCATTCTTGAAGAGACCATATGGCGTGGGCTGATACTTTCGAGGATGACGGATATATTCTCTCTGCAGGGTGCGCTGATTATATCAGCTATTGCGTTCGGTGTGTATCATCTGTCATTGGGGTTCCCGCTGTGGACATGTGCCGTGTTTGCATTCGGCGGAATTTACATGGGCGGGATTGCACTTACATCAAAGGGGATACTGGCTTCAACTGTAATGCATTTTGCGGTTAATATATTATTTGTCATGGCAGGCATAATTTTTTAGGCATGATGAAAATTTGAAAGGAAAGAAAAATGAAAAACAAAAGGAATACAACTCTGGCACTAATCATAATGTTCTTCGCCATTTTGGGCGTTGACCAGCTTTTCAAGTGGATTGCCGCCACCTACCTCCAGGGCACGCAGGGCGTGGTTCTCATCAGGGGGCTTCTGGAGCTTCAGTATGTGGAGAACACGGGTGCGGCGTTCGGCACATTTCTGAATCAAAATGGCATTCTTGTGGCGGTGAACTTGGTTCTGATTGCGCTCTTGCTGCTCGTCTTCACGATGATACCCAGGGCCGAAAAATGGGATAAGCTGAGATATGCGGGGATTTTCCTGCTGGGCGGCGCAACGGGCAATTTGATTGACAGATTCATGCACGGCTATGTTGTTGATTTTATCCGCTTCGTGCCTTTTAATTTCCCTACCTTCAATCTATCCGACGCGTGCGTCACGGTTTCGGTTATCGTTATAGTCATCTTCGTGATTTTCTCATATTCCAATACCGATTTGAACGAGATGTTCAAAAAGAAGCTGAAAATCACGCTGCGTCTCGAAGAATCAAAGGACTATCATGAGGTTGAGGCGCTCACACGCGAAGCCTTCTGGACGGTCAGTGACCCTGTCAACGAGCATCTCCTCGCGCACAAGCTTAGAGATTTGCCGAGCTTCATGAAGGAGCTGGATTACGTCGCCGAGGCAAACGGAAAACTCGTGGGAAACATCATGTATTCAAAGGCGAAAATCGTCGGGGAGGACGGCCGCGAGACGGAGGTCCTTACGTTCGGCCCGTTGAGCGTTTTGCCCGAATATCAGAATAAGGGTGTGGGCAAGACCCTTATGGAGAAGACGATTGAAGAGGCCAAAAAGACGGATTACCCGATGATTGTTATATACGGCGAGCCGGATTATTACCCGCGCTACGGCTTCGTGAACGCCGCGGAATACGGCATCACAGCGCCTGACGGCAAAAACTTTGACGCTTTGATGGCTTTGCCGCTGACAGATGAAGAGCCGAGCATAGCGGGCGGGAAATTCCATGAAGACAAGGTCTTTACGACGCTCGGCGGCGAGGAGACAGCGGAGTTTGACAAGAAATTCCCTGAAAAAGAAAAATATGCGGAAATGCCGATTACAGAGCTGCTGATCAAGCTGCCGAAGGACGAGGCGGAAATTTTCGTCGAGAAGGGTATAAAAACCGTCAACGAGCTGAGAAGATTCAGCGGCAGGGAGATTTCCGGATGGAGCACGCCGTCTTGCAAAATAAGCGACGGCACGAAGAAGATAATCGACACAGAGCTCGTCTCCTGCGGCGTGCCGAAGCGCAAGTGGCCGTTTGAAGCAGAGCTGTAGGAAGATTGACACAAACAGCGATTAGTTATATAGTTGTATCGACGGAAACATCTAACGTATATTGGAGAAGCGAAATGAAAAAAGGTTTACTTGTTTTACTGATTATAGTTCTGGCGTTGTCAATGACGGCCTGCATGCCCGGCATGAGCACGGGGGGAGTTGCGGCGACGGAGCTGATTTTGCCGACGGAGGCCGAGGTCTCAGAGGGCGAAACCAAGCCGACCGAGCTTGAAGTGATGGACCCCGCCAAATATACGGCGGACCTCAAAGGGCTGGAGGGATACCTTAAGGACAGCTATATCATTGCGGGCGAGCCGCTGGAGATGTCTGAAGAGGCAATCGGCGCGAAGGCGGGCGACAAGTTCGTCGTGAATTATCAAAAGGAGCAGACGCAGATTGAGCTATATGAGTTCGATTTGAACAACCTCAACGAAAGAGCGCAGAACGCGCTGAATTCCGTCAAGGCATACGGCAAGTTTGCGATGCTCGACCAGGTGATTACGGCGTATCTCAGTGACAGCGGCAAGTACCTCATGATTTACTCCGTGAATGAATCGAATGACGCGGTGAAGAAGCAGAAGGAAAGAGCGATCGAAGTATTCAAGGTTTTCTGATGCGGATTGCCAATATAAGCTGAAAACGGCGCGGAAGATGGTTTTCTCCTCGTGAGCAACCATTTCCCGCGCTTATTCATTGCCCTTAGCTGTCAACGCACTTAGCGGAGCACCGAGAATAAAACACCCGTCGCTCATTTCATTCGCGCCACCCCGCCGGGCAACGCCTCTTTATAAAAGAGGGTTAAAATGTTTTTGCCCTTGCTCTTAACTATCAATTATCAATTGTCAATTGTCCATTGCCCTTATCGGGCTTGCTTAAAGTTAGAGTTTAGATTATAATTAGTATAGGCAAATATTTTATGATAGAGATAAGGTGATGAATATGGACGCAAGTGCGCGTAAGACATATGACTTGAAAATCGGGAGAGTGCTGGAGGCTCTCGCGAAAAATGGCATGAAGGCCTGCTTTGCGGAAACAAAGGAAGACGCCTTGAAGCTTGTTGAGGAGCTTTTGAACGACGGCGATACGATTTCCTGCGGCGGTTCTGTGACGCTTTCGGAAAGCGGGGTTCTGGCGCTCATGGACAGCGGAAAGTATAATTTCCTTGACAGAGCAAAGGTAAATGACCCCGCCGAGGTATATGCGAAGCTTCATTCCTGTGATGCCTTTCTGACGAGTGCGAACGCCGTGACAGAGGACGGAGAACTGTATAATGTTGACGGCAACGCCAATAGGGTTTCCGCAATTGCGCATGGTCCGAAAAGGGTAATCGTCATTGCGGGGAAGAATAAGATAGTCAGAGATTTGGAAGCGGCGGTGTACAGAGCAAAGACCGTCGCCGCGCCTGCAAATGGGATGCGCCTCAATAAAGGCACTCCCTGCGCGAAGACCGGCATGTGTATTGCCAAAGACGGAAAAATGACAGACGGCTGCGATTCTCCGGACAGAATGTGCTGCCACTATCTTGTGACAGGCAAGCAGAGGGTAGAGAGGATATATGTCATTATCGTAGGCGAAGAGCTGGGGTATTGACATTGACGAGAACAGGAGTGTAAAAAAATGGCGAAAGTTGGAGTGCAGCTCTACTCAGTGCGTAACAGTTTGGCGGAGAAGCCTTATGAGGTTTTGGAGCAGGTTGCTGATGTGGGATACAGATATATAGAGGCGGCGAACCATAATGCGTTTGACGACCCCGGCATGGGCTTCGGCGAGCCGGCGAAAAAAGTGAAGAAGAAGCTGCATGACCTCGGAATTGAGATTATCGGCTGCCATATTAACCCGCTGATGGTGGAAACTCTTGACGAGGTGCTGGAGTATCATGCCGAGCTCGGAAACAGGCAAATCGGCTGTGATATAGAATTCTTTCCTTATGGAGACATAGATTATCTGAAACGCCGCTGCGAGATTTACAACAATATCGGCAAGGCCTGCAAGCAAGCCGGGCTGCGTTTCTATTACCACAATCATTATCAGGAATTCCAGACCTGCACCGAAGGCAAGACTATATATGACCTGATTATGGAGAACACAGACCCGTCTCTCGTCTTCATTGAGCTTGACACCTACTGGGCGGCGCGCGCGGGGCAAAATCCCGTCAATATTATGAAGAAGTATAAAGACAGGATTATTCTGCTTCATCAGAAGGATTTTCCCGAAGACGCAGGCGAAACGATGATGATGTTCAATGGGCTTGTAGACGAAAACAAAACCATCAATGTAAAGGTCTTCCGTGACACGAAGAGCGAGAATTCATTCACGGAGATTGGTCACGGCGTGCTGCCGATAGCTTCATATATAAACGCGGCAGTGAAATGCCCGAACCTTGAATTCATTATCCTTGAGCAAGACCACACCAAGCTTGATGAGATTGAATCCATTAAGAAGTCGATGGAAGGGTTCAAGAAGTTCAAGGGGATTGACTTCGCGTGAAGGGCCTTGCGTAAAAGTCTCAGCTTATAACAGCGCCTCTTTCGGGGCGCTGTCTTTTTTGTAATGATGAAAGCAGGGGAATCCTTGTGTCGAATCACGGCAAAAGCACAAGATACAGCGATAAAAGGATTATCAGGAAATAATCCCGAATTTTCTTGAAAAAACAGTTGACATCTTCAAGTAGATTTGATATTATTATCAAGCGCCTCTCAAAAGGGCGCATTTATGTCGTAACAGCGCGGTTGCGCAGGAGGCATAAAAGTGGGTGTGAAGCGGAAGTGCATTTGATATTTCTGCTTCAACACAAAATCGGACCTTGAAAATTAAACAACNNAAAGAAAGACCCGTAATTCCGAGTTTTTTGGAAAGGGAAGCGAAAGGCGAAGGGAGAAGCCGAGAGGCAATTCCCGGAGGGAGCGTCCCTGAAGAGAATACTCGAAAGAACGAAACAAAGTAAGTCAGTGATGACTTGAGCTTGAGAAAGCTCTGAAAAAGATTTGAGGTCGCAGCGCGAGAACCGCGAAGCGACATTAAACACAATTTTTTAGAGAGTTTGATCCTGGCTCAGGACGAACGCTGGCGGCGTGCCTAACACATGCAAGTCGAACGGGGTTGTGCGCTGAGAGGGAAAGCAGCTTGCTGCAGGACTAATCTTGTACAACCTAGTGGCGGACGGGTGAGTAACGCGT
>DBCZ01000035.1:0-178 GCA_002293315.1 Ruminococcaceae bacterium UBA945 | reverse complement strand
ATTGTATATTCGCATGAATGAACAATCAAAGGAGCAATCCGCTTTTTGATGGACTCGCGTCCGATTAGATAGTTGGTGAGGTAGAAGCTCACCAAGTCGACGATCGGTAGCCGGGCTGAGAGGCTGAACGGCCACATTGGGACTGAGACACGGCCCAGACTCCTACGGGAGGCAGCAG
>DBCZ01000010.1:24338-24546 GCA_002293315.1 Ruminococcaceae bacterium UBA945 | reverse complement strand
CTCTCCGTGAGGAGAGCGACTGGTAATCTCTTAGAGTCATCTCTTCTTCATTCGATTTCAATCCACGCTCTCCGTGAGGAGAGCGACTGGGAAATTAGGGTTATTAGTTGGCTCTCAAAGATTTCAATCCACGCTCTCCGTGAGGAGAGCGACAGTTATCAATCCAGTTGAGCAAGATATAATAGAGATTTCAATCCACGCTCTCCGT
>DBCZ01000010.1:24048-24255 GCA_002293315.1 Ruminococcaceae bacterium UBA945 | reverse complement strand
GCTCTCCGTGAGGAGAGCGACGTAAAAGATTATCTTACCGTTCAAGAAACTAAAATTTCAATCCACGCTCTCCGTGAGGAGAGCGACGTTTCTTGCTCTCTCTGCTACCTTTCCCCTTTCATTTCAATCCACGCTCTCCGTGAGGAGAGCGACGTCTAACACATCGTAACACGGATTTATATTACCATTTCAATCCACGCTCTCCGT
>DBCZ01000010.1:3644-24014 GCA_002293315.1 Ruminococcaceae bacterium UBA945 | reverse complement strand
CTCTCCGTGAGGAGAGCGACTGTGCAGTATAGATATTTCCAACGGATTGCGCTATATTTCAATCCACGCTCTCCGTGAGGAGAGCGACCACACAAAATAAAAATACACCTCGAGCTTTATTTATTTCAATCCACGCTCTCCGTGAGGAGAGCGACATAGACAGAGTAATTACTAGGATTAGAGGGAATAGAATTTCAATCCACGCTCTCCGTGAGGAGAGCGACTTGTATCGTTTGAGTAATCGTCATGTTTTGAATCGGCATTTCAATCCACGCTCTCCGTGAGGAGAGCGACTATCTTCTAAAATTTCTTGTTTATAATCGTCCTATTTCAATCCACGCTCTCCGTGAGGAGAGCGACTTGGGTTTATTGTTTCGGATGGTAAATTATCATTTATTTCAATCCACGCTCTCCGTGAGGAGAGCGACCACATTATTGCAGAGGTGCTTGTTGTAATGGGAATTTCAATCCACGCTCTCCGTGAGGAGAGCGACACATAGTCGGATATAATTTCACGGGAAATACAATATTTCAATCCACGCTCTCCGTGAGGAGAGCGACCAAGCAGGGACGTATACGATTTTCTGAGTGATAATTTCAATCCACGCTCTCCGTGAGGAGAGCGACCTTCCTAATCCGCTTCCGCTTCCACTATCTTCTCTATTTCAATCCACGCTCTCCGTGAGGAGAGCGACTATGATAACTATCTTGTTGCCGCTTCCGAAGCAGAATTTCAATCCACGCTCTCCGTGAGGAGAGCGACTTTTCTTCGTTGTGGTTCCTAAATATTTTTTATTTATTTCAATCCACGCTCTCCGTGAGGAGAGCGACGTTTTCTGTAAATCCATTTATTCTATTATCTGCGCATTTCAATCCACGCTCTCCGTGAGGAGAGCGACTCAAGATTCAGGACAAATACAATCGAAAACTCTAATTTCAATCCACGCTCTCCGTGAGGAGAGCGACTGTTTGCGGCTAAAGGCTTTAGCGGGATACCTTAAATTTCAATCCACGCTCTCCGTGAGGAGAGCGACGGACTCGGTGGCATGATGTGAGCGATATAGTTGTATTTCAATCCACGCTCTCCGTGAGGAGAGCGACAGCAAAAATGCACAGATTATTTCAGATGAATCTGTAAATATCTACAAAAAACTGAAGTAGCATCTGCAGTTTTGCTATTCAAAATCTGAAATCCAGAACAAATCGTCTAAAAATCAGCTTTGATAATCAGGTATATCCGTTGCGGATTGGTGCGAAGGGATGATGATTTCATGTCTGCTTAGTGCTCGCACCGCGGATAATCATTTCACATCATGAGCAGACCTTGCGGGTCATAACTTGCTTTTACCCCGATATGCTCCACTTTGTGTTGATATTTATTGCCAATCTCATAGAAGCGCAAACTGTCTTTTTCAGAGTCAATCAACGCCATCAGGCGAGCCTTCAAAAGTCTTGATTGCGCGGCATCAACATCGCACTCAAAAACAGAGTTCTGTACGCGCTGTCCGTAATCCACGCAAAGCTTTGCCACCTTGCGCAGGCGCTTGCGTCCGAGAGAATCCTGGGTATTGACGTCATAGGTTACAAGTAAAAGCATAGGCATCTCATTTCCACAAAAATGGCGTATATGCGTCCATATCTCCGCGCAGATAACGCGACAACAGCAGCGCTTGTATGTGCGGCACCAATCCCCACGGCATCTTCTCTTCAAGATATGGGTGTGTCAATTGCTCCCGTTTTCGCTCCTGCCAAGCTGATAAGACGATTTTTCTCCCGGTATCATTCAAGAGCACGGCGCCGTTCTCCTGCAAATCAAAATACTCCGGTTGAATCAGTCGGTTATTTATCAGTGAGAGAACAAATCTGTCTCCCAGGATTGGCCGCAGCTCTTCCATCAAATCAAGAGCCAGAGAGGTTCGTCCGGCGCGGTCACGATGCAAAAACCCCACGTAGCTGTCTAGCCCCACGCCCTCTAACGCCGAAGCACACTGATGTGCCAGAAGAGTGTAAACAAAGGAAAGCATGGCGTTGAATCTGTCGAGCGGAGGGCGACGAGAACGTCCGTTAAAGATGAAGGCTTCTTTGTTTTGAAGAATCAGCTCATTTAATGCCCCGAAATATACCGCTGAGCTTTCACCCTCAAGCCCCAAAAGGCTTTCCAGAGTCTCACACTCGGCAACCAAGGCTTGAGAATTATGCAACAGAGACGAAGCGCGCTTAACATGCTCAACATCAATTCGCAGCGCATGGTCACGCGTCGCGCGTTCCAGCACCCACTTGCTGTTATAAATCTTACCGGCGATGAAATTGCGTGCTATCCGGCAGCTTATGAATCTATCGTCAGAGCTGCGGTATTGCTCTTTTCTAAGCAGCACATTGCCGTGGCTCTTGCCGCAGGAGCGAGCAAGAAAACGGCCGTTTGGAGTGAAGAAAGAGAGACCGATATTCATATCGGCGCACTTACCCATCAAGGCGGGTGAAGCGCCCTTGTAGCTGAAACAGAGAATATCCTCCAATGTGTGAAGAGGGAAGCGAGGTCTGTCTTCCTCGCGCTGGACTATGACATTCTCGCCCTCTAAACTCAAATATGCGTCCTCACTTAGAACGTAGAGCGTATTGAGAAGCTTCTTCATAACAATTCCTCCATGTGCTCTGCGAGCCAAGAGGAGGCTGAACGCTTTATCTGCAAGCTCGGCAGGCAGAGGTCTTTGAGGGAGCAATTACCGCACTTTTTTGAGGGCTTAACCCTTGGCGTATATCCGCGCCCGGCATATCCGTGCATTTCCAATGCCATAGAGGCGACGATTTCACGCAACTCCTCATCAAACTGAACAGGCTGACGTCGGCGGGTTTCTCCATAAAACAATGCCCCCTCGGAAATATCGCAGCACAGCATTTCCTCAAGGCAAATCGCCTGAGCACAGAGCTGAATTTCGTCAGCCCTGTGCTCTTTTGGCTTGCCGCGCTTATACTCCACCGGAAAGGGGAGCCAAAGTCCGTCTCTACCCGAAAGCGATACTCCGTCATCGCTTCTTATAAACTCGACGACATCGCATGAGCCGGAAAGACCCAGCTCCTTTGAAAAGATTCTCAGTCCGCGCAGAATCAGCGTATCGCCTCTGCTTTCATTAACAGAAGAGTGGGCCTTCTCGTGAAACAGCTCGCCGTCTACCGTGGAGAAATTCTCCGCCCACTGCCCCTCAATATGAATTAGCGCCCATTGCCGCCGGCAAAAGGCAAAATGCTGTAAGCCGGAAAGCATGAGGAAATCTTCTTCAAGGTACATTTCAGACCCCTTCAAGCTCCTCGGTGCGAATACCGTCAAGCGAATCAAGCGTATATGAGCCATCCGCGTTAACCGTCAAACTGCGATGAACCTTTGCCGATGATAAGGTTTTGTCAGTATGTGTCCACCAGATAACGCTCAAGACCTCCATGCTCCCCGCGGGGCGGGCAGAAGATTCGTCATTTTCAAACATGTGTATCATGGCGTTTTTGAGCTTTTCTGCATCTTCGTCGGTGAAACCGGTCTTTTCCGCAAGCTGTGTATTGATACTGCCGAAGGTGACATACACGCCATGGTCAACACGATGCTTCTGCCCCATGGTATCACCCGACTTTGCAGTGGGGTCTTTTTTGTTCGTCACGAGATTAACACTTTTGGTAATCTGCATGCTGGTAACGTCGACAGGTTCTACAGAAAAAGCGCTCTGAATGCTGACAGGTCCGCGGACGGCGATGGAAGCATTGACATCATCAACGCCGGCAAAAACCTGACCAAATGTACGCACGTCAATCCATGTTTTGCAGGCCTCATTCGCCCTGATTTCACTGCTCATTTCCTTAGGGAAGCTTTTAGCGATGCGGTCATAGCGTTCCTTAATGCTTCTGCAATCATCGTTTTTGTAATCATCAGACTGCACCAAAATGGCTTCGCCACTGTCGAGAAGGCGGTTACGAAGCTTTCTTTTGAGGCACACGTCGCTTATCTCACCGTGATTTTCATAGTTTGTCCTCGGGCGGTTTCCGTTGAGAGGGTCACCGTTGGGGTTGGCGTTATTCACGCCGATGATGATTGCAAAATCAATTTTCTTCGTCAAGCTCATTTGAATTTTCCTCCTCGTTTTTGTTATGTCCGTTCAGCTCAAGACGCTGGAGCGAATAGCCGAACAGATATTTTCCTTCCAGCGAATTGTCGTTCAGATCTTCGGGGTTAAAGAGGCCCATTATTTCGTCAATTTGATTCTGGTACCATGATGCGCCGTTCAAGCGCTGGATATAAGGATTCAGTTGACGGTAAATAATCGCCCATGTGTGAAGTGGTTTGTTCGCGAATGCGGGCATATAACGCACGGCATTCGTCGGGCGCTTGCCGGTTTCATCTTTTCCGCCACCCTGCAAATATCTTGCATGACTTTCAATTTTATCGGCGATAGCAAGCAAACGGCCGAAAAGATAGTTGCGGTCTGTGCATGTTTTGTCAAGTGCCAATGGAATCTCCTCCTTTTTTTGAATATAATATTTGCGCATAAGCGCACACGTGACGCTTATCGCCTTTTCCCATTTGAATTTATCCCAGCCGCCATCTTCCTTATCAAAGGAGAACGGGTTGTTCACACGGCTCACGGCGGCTCGAATCCAAGCCAAATCTACAGGCACGCCGTTAAATATATGCCCCAGCAAGGTTTCTCTTGCCTGTTTCTTGATTTTGATATATCCCTCACCTTTAGTTTCACCATAAACAGCTGCGATTATATCGTCTGCGCTTGGCGCGGTGAGAATATCGCGTTTATCATATCTGAACCACCAGCGGCAGTTTTCGTGCCATTCTATGATGCGTTCGAGATATTCATCCTCACGAAGCTCCTGATAAAACGTAATTCCCATGCGGCCGGTGGTTGCCGCGTCAACGGCGATAACCGCGAAAGCGCGTGAGCGATTCTTCAGTTTCCCGGCACTGCCCACACCAAAGAGTGAATTGCGGAGTATTTTGGCATAATGCGTGTCAAGAAGGGCATCTGAATCCGGCGGGGTTCCCTTGTCTTCTTCTAAGCTGTTAACAAGCCCGTAAGTGCCCCCGAAGGGGTTCACGGCAATATCGCCGTCATCAATTGCCCATGCGGCCACCGCTTGACTTCCGCATTTGTATCCATGAGTGGCAATCAGATATTTTAGCATCGCATGTGCTTTATAGCTGCTCTCGGCGCTTATTGAATTGGCCTGCTCAGCCGCTGTAAATTTCCCACGAAAAGTGTAATTTGAAGTGTCGTTTGCACTGATAAGCTTTGCTCCGTTCTCCGCGGGATTGACGCCCTTAGGGTGCTTTCTCATCGGTGCGGAGGAATCTCCGGTTACATAGCACATCGAAGCATTATCGTTATTATCCTCTTTGCAGAATTTTTGCCAAGCCCGGGCTACAGACGAATCTTCCCATAGATTCGGGAGGAAATCCCCTGGAATTTCGACAGAAAAGCGAATAAAACGCTTGTCGTCATCTGTCTTAATTCCACTGGCTTCCAAGTCTTCGAGGATAGTCCCGCCCTTTATGTAGTTATAAACAGCGGAAATCTTTGGGTGCATCTCTTGCCAGACGGAAAGCTGGGTAAGATACTTTTCACGTTTTTTGCTGCTCAAGGCAAGGTAGCCCAAATTCTCATGGAGTGGGTGAGGAAAAATTGCGGTACTTGACTTAGAGGCGGAATCCTCTGTGCAGGGAATGGCAATGTTAAGCGGCTCGTTGTTTGCCCTCCTGAATTTGCCGTCGCCATCTAAAACTATGCAAACTTGCGTGTTCATAGCCATATGATAAGTGGGGAGGAGGACGTTCATTTTTTCATCGTAATTAAGGCTATCGGAAGTATCGTCATACACATTATCATATGTGGCGACAAGATTATTAAACCAGCTCAATTTTGAAGTTCACTCCCTCCTTGAATTCTTTGAATTCATATTTGTCGCCGAATGCACGCGCTATCCGGCGATGCTTAATGTCTTCCGGCATATCAAACTCAATGATGCCGTCCTTCATTGATTGCTGCCACAGGCGGACGCCGAGCTCTTTTCTGCCAGTTTCATCGGGATAATCGAAGCCGTGGAACATCATTCCGAAATCGAGAGTGCCGTATTTATCATAGAAGCTTTCACCCTCGCCGAACTCGCATGGCTCGACATAAGCCTGACATTCGCGCGTGCCGAGGAAAATATCCCTGCGCCCGCCTTGATTCACACAGCGCTTGGCAATGTTGTGGTGCTTGTTTTCATCGCGGTCTTTTGAAAGCTCGGGCCGGTTTTCGTTCCACTCAAAATGCGCAAGCACCTGATACTCAACGTCGCGCAGATAAGTGTAGTATGCCAAATCGTTAATCGCGCCTGCTTTGGTTGGATGAATTTTAATCGGGCGAATGCCCTTGCTCTCTGTTTGAATCCTCTTCATTACGCGCACGGCATCAATTTTCCAAATGAGAGTGGGCTTCCAGTATATGCTTTCAACAATGCCCTTAAGCGCCTGATATGTTGGCACCTGATAGCTGAATTTCTCACCGCCGGGCCGCGTAATGGGGTCTGAGAACAGCGCGTATCGACCATAGACCTTGAACTGTATTGAATTGCGTTTCGTATCCATATCCTCACCTCCTTATACTGATAAAAATTCGTGGTTGCCTTCCAAATCGAGACCTCTTTCAGCGTGGTAGAAGCCGCGCGCCAGGTGATTGAGCCCTCCGTCTTCATATAGCGCGCCCTGCTTTTGCAACGCATCTACCTGATATTGATACAGCGAAACTGTGTATCTTCCCAGCTCACGCAGTAAAGAGCTTTTCTCGGTTAAATCGTCGGATTCTGAAAACCGAGCGCATAGTTCCTCACTTTCTCCATAAGGAACAATCACATCTGTTCTTCCCTTATCAATTACATAGAACTCATCGGCAGCCGAACGAATGGAGGAGATAAGCGTCGGGGGCTGCTTCTCCCGCCTGCTTTTTTGAGAGAGATAGGCATTCTTGCCTTTTTGGTTTACCGATAGCAAGTCTAGCAAGCTGCCTCCGCCATTTAATGGATAATCCATGGCTTTCTTGCGATTATAAAAGTATAGCTGATAATATAAATCAATATCCAAATCTTCATCTGACAGTAGCCTGTGTGTTACCTCGGCACCTATTTTAATATCCGGGAGCTTATCCAGGGATTCGCCGGCGATATTCACTATATAGACGTTTTTCGGCTCGCCGAACTCATCATGGCGATTGCAGCGCCCCGCCGCCTGATAAATGCTGTCAAGCCCCGCAATATCGCGGATAACGCATTCAAATGAGATATTCACCCCCGCCTCAATAAGGGCCGTTGATACGCATATGACAGGCTCGGCATTTTCAGGGTTGGAATTGAGTGCTTTAAGCTGTTGCCTGAGCTTGTTTATAACTGAATCGCGATGAGCGCCGCACATATTCGTGCTGAGATGTACGGCATTGGCGCCGCGAGCTCTCAGCTCTTCAAGCAGATTTTTGGCCGCGGCCTTGGTATTGACGATGACGAGAGTTGACATTTTATTTTTCTCTAAAACAAACTCGGCCAATTCGGGATAGGAATATCCCGCAGGCTTAAGAGAGGGCACAAGTTTATAGCGCTCAGGAAGCGCCCCGCATTTTGCAATGGAATCATCCTTCGTGAGCTCTATCGGGCGAGGAACTTTATCAAACAGCGGCTGTGTGGCTGTACAGAGAAGAAGGGTGCTTCCCATAGCATAATGAAGGAAATTAGCGGCATAATTGAAAAGATGCACACATTTTATGGGCAGGCTTTGAACCTCGTCAAAGATAATGACACTGTTCGACATATTATGCAATTTGCGCAAATCACTGCCTTTTGCAGAGAAAAGGCTTTCAAGGAATTGCACTTGCGTGGTGAGAATGATTGGAGAATCCCAACGGCCTGTACGCAGCTTATAGCTCTCCTCATCGTCAGGCTTTACCATGAAACCGGAATGATGCTCTAGAACCGTTGCTTCATCCGCATTCAAAGCCTCTCTGATTTCAGCGGCCGCCTGGCTGAGAATAGAGAGATAGGGTATGACATAAATTATTCTGTCCATTTTATGCTTGCGCGCGTGCTCAAGAGCAAAGCGGAGACCGGAGAGAGTTTTCCCTCCGCCTGTCGGAACTTCCAATTTATAGATGCCCTTAGAAAGTAACCCTGATTTTGCGCAATCTTCAGACACTTTTTTACGCATAGAAGATATATCAGATTCCTCGTCGAATTCAGCGAGCTTTTTGCTGAGCTGTGCAATCATTTCGTCCCAATCAGCAGTTTGCTCACTATAGCTCTTGCCGCTTTCAAAAAGATAAGCGTCTAAGCGGTCAGCGTCAACAAGGCACGAGAAAATGAGCTTTGTCAGCATTGAAACCGCGAACATTTGCTGCGTCGGGTCATTTGGCACAGAGTGCAGAATCTTATCCATCTCCGCTTTCAGCGCAGCGGTATCTGCGCCGCCTGCCGAAACTTCTTCCAACGCGCCTGTATTTCGGAGCAGCTCCGCCAGCGGAGTTTCGCCGTTAGGTGAGAGGCTATCATAGAGCCTGCCGTGGTGAGCAGCAACGGAATTTGCGAGAATTTCTGCAGCCGGAGGAAACCGCATCAGCTCGCCGAATATCTGCTTCGCACCGTATTTGCTGTGCAGAACACTGCCGCGTTTAGCGTGCTCATCAAACAAATATCTCTGAAATTCCGGCTGAGTTTTGCCGAAATCATGCATGATACCGGCCAAATAGACCAAATGTGGAATTCCGCATTTCTCTCCGAAATCACGTGCCAACTCGGCAACTCGAATAGAATGCTCCTCCAAGGTTTGCCCATCACGCGCGGCTTTATCCTTCATAGAAGAACAGCACTTTTCGGTTAAATCAGCATAATACATAATAACCTCCATTGTAAGTGAAGCCGGATATAATTATCGATGCACCTATATTTTACTATAATCAGTGCCCGACTTTTAGGACACTGAAAAAGATATAATTAAGTTTTGATTGAATGAATTTTCCACATTACCTAAAGAGATGATAACACATAAGGAACAAAAATTCAACATAATAATGTGAGGTTTCACATCAGCTTGATTGATATTTATGACAATCCGCACCAATGTATAATAGGAATCCCCCGGCGAAGCCGGGGGATTCCTATTTCGCATATATGATTTATTCTTCCAGCCTTTTGATATGCTTATCCGCGCGAAAGGGCAGGCAAGACAGCGCGCCGAAGAAGCCGATAACGAAGAACAGCATTGCCGCGCCCGTGCCCTTGCCGGCACCGAATAGGGTTATCCACAGGCTGTTTGCCGCCTGATTTGCCATAAACGGTTCAAAAACGTTATCCACAAGCAGGCCGCCGCACAGATAGCCCAGCGGTATCGTGAAAAACTGAAGCGTGTTCCTCACGGAATATACTCGCCCCTGCATTTCAACTGGTATCCGCGAACGGAACAGAACATCCATGTTGGCATTCATGATGGGGATGAAAATCCAGCCGAGAACCGCACCGATACACCATATCGGCGTGCTGCGGCCAAAGGCGAGGATAAAATTCTCAGTGCTCATTGAAAAAAGCAGAGAGTTGCAAATCACCTTTGTTCTGCTTTTGGGGGCGGGCAGAACAGTGACCAGCACACTGCCCAGCATCGTGGCGATTCCCGTAACCATCTCGACTATCCCGAGTGAAACCCGGCTTCCCCCGTCCCGCGAGAGTATCATGGCAGGCAAAGCCGCGTTAAAAATCGAGGCCGTGAAGTTGATGATTGCCAGAAACAGGATTAAATCCAGAATGCCGCGATTATTCCTCAAATACTTAAGCCCGCTTCTCGCTGTTTGCAGAACAGATTCCTTCACCGCCTCAGCTTTTTCGCGTATCAGAGGTATTTTTATGAAGAGCAACAGGCAGAAGAAAGCCATTATGAAGGTGAATAAGTCAAAGAGGATAACGAATTCAAGGCTTGTAAAGGACAGCAGCGCCGTGGCGAGCACCGGTGTGAGCATAGTGACAAGCGACGTCGAAAAAGAGCGCATGCCGCTGACTTTTTGATAATACTTCTCCGGCGTCAGCAAAGTTATGGCGACGTCCGAGGCGGGCTGCTGCACGGTGTTCATAAGCCCGTTGAGTGTGTTGAGCACGTATAAATGCCAAATCTGCAAATTGCCGGTCATAAGCAGAATAAGCAATGTGACGGTGCAAAGCGCTGCGAAAGAATCGCTTATAAGCATAGTCAGCTTTTTGCTCCATTTGTCTGAAAACGCGCCGGCGAAAATGCTCAACAAAACATACGGCGCGTATGAGCAAATGGATAAAAGCGCCGTAGTCAGCGCAGACCCTTGGTTTTGATAAGACCAAACTATTACCGCGAAGTTGGTCATCGAGCTGCCGAGGGAGGAGAGCGACTGCGTCACCCAAAGAATAAGGAACATATGAAGTTCCCTGAAAGTTGTTCTAAATTGATTTTTCATGACCTTGCTCCTATTTTTGTAGTTTAAGAGGGAGGCGCAAAGCCTAACAGGACGAATTCATTTATCTGCTCCGTGCGGGTTCGTCCGAATCAGACCTTGCACGGAGCCGTGTCAATGCAGAGCTTCAAAATAATCTACCTTTCCGTTTTGATATATATAGTATAGCACATTTCTGTTAGGAAACCATCCTCTCTGCCTGCGTGAACGTAAAAAGCAAATTTTTTTTGAATAAAGTGTTGACAATTCAAAAAGCGGGTGTATAATAAGCATGGTTAGTGAGTTAACTCATTAACGGCACAACACAATGACATGTCGGAGGAGGGGAGATATGAACGATGCACAGCCTGTCTTTCAACAGATTATGGAGCGCATTGAAAGCGATGTCATAACGGGGGTTTACAAGACAGATGATTTGATTATCTCTACGACACAAATTTCCAAGCTATACTCTGTAAATCCGACCACCGCCGTCAAGGCGGTAAGCAAGCTGACCGACGCCGGAATCCTGTATAAACGGCGCGGCATAGGAATGTGTGTGGCTGAAGGAGCGAGAGAGATGATTACGAAGCGCAGGAAAGACACTTTTTTGAACGAGACCTTAGAAGCAATTCTCAGGGAAACAAAAACTCTCGGGATTTCAATTCCCGAGCTGATTGAAATTTTGAAGGAGAAGGAGAAAGAACATGATTGATTTTCAAAACGTAACCAAGAGTTACGGCGGCACAATGGCGATAGACAACATCAGGCTGAGCATCAGCGAGCCGGGTATCTATTGTCTGCTGGGCAAAAACGGTGCGGGCAAGACCACCTTGATGAAGCTGCTGGCGGGGCATATCGTGGCAACAGACGGCAGAATAATGGTGGAGGGGAAAGAGGTTTCTCCGGGGCATATGCCGGAGAGCGTGAACTTCATTGAGAGCAATTCCGAGCAGTTTAACATGAAGGTGTCGGCGCTCATTGATACCGCCGCAAGCCTGCAGGATGAGTTTGACCGCGACTTCGCGCTGGAGATGGTTCGCCGCTTTGACCTCAACCCGAGCAAGAGATACAAGCAGCTTTCCTTTGGTATGAAAACAATGCTGACCACGATTCTTACGCTGGCGAATAACTCCAGGGTGGTTCTGCTGGACGAGCCCGTTCTGGGCTTCGACGCGATCATGCGCGACCAGTTCAACACCCTGCTGCTTGAAAGCTATCAGGCGCACCCGCGTATCATTATCGTTTCAACGCACCTGATTGACGAGATAGCAAAGGTGATTGAGAAGCTCATCATCATAAATAACGGTAAGATTCTCCTGCAAACGGGGATAGAGGACATAGATGAGAAAGCTTATACGCTCACAGGGCCGAAAGACGCTGTTCTGCGCCTGACAAAGAACCTCAACTGCATAGGAAGCACGGCAATCGGCAGTATGGTGGCGGTGCATATCTACGGCGACAGAATAACCCCGCCCGAGGGCATAGCAATTGACCGCATGACATTGCAGGATTTCTTTATTCGGATAGTGGGAGGTAAGAGCCATGAATAAGATACTGACAGTCACAAAGCTCAATTTGAGCCAGCTCAAGGCAGCATATTTCATCACGGGGCTTGTTTTCTTTATGATGATAGCAAGCTTCATCACAAGCATCTGTATACCGGGCACAGAGGATAATTCGACGGTTTCCATGGGAAACACCGTGGCGCTTCTGCCTCTTTTCGCCGCGATTTTCATCCCGGCGAAGAACCTCAGGAAAACTGTGAACCTCGGCGCAAAGCGTCAGGATTTCTTCTGGAGTGTTCTCCCCATATATGCAGTTTTAGCCGCAGCGTCCTCAGCTTTTATGCTTCTGGTGCATTATCTTCTGGACGCCCCGATAATAAGCAATTATATCGGCGTAATGGATATGAATATCGTTTTCGGCTTTCTGAGCCGCGGCCCGCTTATGGCATTCATCCAGATGTTCGCGTTCCTCTTCCTGTTTGCGGCGTTCGTTCATACGCTGACGATGGCACAGACCTTCTGGTACGGCTGGGTGGCCGACGTCATCATCGCGGCTATCATCAGCGTGTTCATTCCCATTGAGCCTCTACGGGCGGCGCTTATTTGGTTCTTCAACCTGATTATTTTCGGTAACCCCGCGTTGCAAATCGCATCATGCCTGATATTGGCGCTCATCTTCTACGCACTGAGCAGACCGATATTAAACAGAAAGAAAATATAGCGTGCCTAATGCAAAAGGGAAGCACTTGCTGCTTCCCTTTTTAATGCTCTCAAATAATGAAATAATCTATTGCATTATCAGTAAAATGTATTGACTTTCACCGTAAAACAATTTATCATTACAAGGGTAAGATATTTTGCAAGCACTGAAGCGAAAAGAGAGGCGTTTGAGCCTCGCCGGATTCTTTCGTGCATTATGAGGAGGTCAATTTATGAAAAAGTTTGTAAGCGTTCTTTTGGTTGCTCTGCTATTCATTATGTGCGCTGCACCGGCCTCGGCCGCCGATGGCGAGGCACTTTTCAGCTACGCAGATGGTGATATAACAAAAATTGTGGCTTATTGCGACATCGGCAACACAATGACGAAGACCCTTGATATTGAAACAGAGCCCATCAAAATCAAGAAGCTTTTGGATAAGCTCAACGGATTCAGGTATGTCAGCACATCGCGTAACCCAGGGGCGATGGACATGTACAGCGAACATGGGTTCATCGATTTATTCACGCTCACCATTACGAAAAAAGACGGCTCCACAGACATCGTCTGCTTAGACAGCATGACCGGCGGGCTGATTCTTCCGGTAGTATCCGGAGATGTTGTATATGTGCCGGCGCAGGGCGATGAATTCGTCTTTTTTACTGACGCTGTCGGCATCGCTGAGTGGACGGATGATTCCCCGTTTTCGCCGGAGTTTACCGACATAAACATGTGGGCGAAGGAAGCTATCACATATGTTTACGGAATGGATTATATCGACGGGCTTTCAGAGACTATCTTTGCACCGAAGCAAGCGATGGACAGGGCAACCTTCGTCGTTGCGCTCATGAGGCGCGACATAGACAGAGGCTTTGGGCATGAGCCCAGCACTGAAGCGCCGTTTACCGATATGCCGGAGGATGCAGAGGCTGTTTATGCGATAAACTGGGCATATGAGTGCGGCATTATAAACGGCATGGGCAATAATCGCTTTAATCCTTCAGGCACGATAACTCGCGAGCAGCTCATCACTATGATATACAGATACCACGGATACCTTGGTCCTGAATATGGCGAATTGGCTAACCTCAATAGATTCCCGGATAAAGATAAAATCAGCAATTATGCCTTAGAGCCCATTGGCTGGGCTGTGGATAATGGGCTTCTTATCGGAATGCCGGACGGCCGCATCAACCCGCAGGGGGTGGTGACCAGAGCCGAAGCGGCGACGATTATCAACAGGTATTACTGATATTTTTGCGCGAAGAGATAACTACGCAGTTACGCTGCAATTTCAATTAAAAGAATCCTTCCTAAGTGTGCAGCCCCAAAGCCAGCAGATATAAACAAAAGAGCCCCCTAAAGTATTCTCCTACTTTAGGGGGCTCTTGTCTATTGGCTATTTTATATGGTTCGTGCACAAAACAACGGCTTTAATTTAGTATGTCATTTATTTCATTCATCAGCGTTTCGTTGAAATTAACATAAATCATTTTGCTGATAAAAACGATATTATACGGGCCGTACCATTCTACTCGATAATCTAATAATTCCAGTATCTCACGAACGCCGACATAAAAGCTGCCATCTTGTTTCACCGGGGGATCCATAAGCTCATGTTCAGACCCATCGATATCAATTATCCCCTCGGAAGCATATAGGCGCACAGATTTATTCTGTATCGACAAGAGGATGTTCTTTGCTTTATTATTCCATTCCACTGTTCCCCCAAGTGCTTCGAATAAATCACGGACAGACATGTATATTCTATTGTTGATCTTTACCGGCGCAAGATCATATTCAATGACCACCCCGTTTTTAAGAATTCTTTTATTATCGACCTGTATGTATACGGCCTCCTGAATCATTTTTTCCTTGGAGACATACCAACCCTTTTCCTCCATCCAATTCACAGCTGCGGATTCGCCCCAGAGATAAAGCCTTTCGCCCATTTTCAAAGGAGAATCAGATTCCATAAAGGTCCCTGGTAAAACCACGGTCATCAGCACTAAAAATGTCAAAAAAGCTGCCCCTGCATGCACCTTCTTTGCTTTCCGCCATGTTTGATGCCAACTGGTAAGCGCCGTGTAGCCTTTCTGACCCACTGAGGACAGTATGTTTGAGAAAGTATAAAAGCCGCCGCCGAATTTGCGGTGCGGGAGAGCAATGACTGTTTCCAACAGCTTATACAGCAGCAAGAGAATCCCGGACAGCAGCAAAGGTACGACAGAAAACGCTTTTAGAATGAGTCTTCCAAACAGCCGCCAGAAAATGCTGATAAAAGCAAGGGCTGTCAGTGCAATACGCAGCCATAGCGGCCAGGCAAGAAAGCTCTCAACCACCCAGTTCATGGAGCACTCTCCCCTTTCTTTCGCTGTTACTCTTCATCGTCGTAAAACTCGTCGACACTGTCGGTCACATTTCCGGCAATTTGCTTAGCAGGTGTTATCTGTGACTGAGAAACGGGGAGAAACACTTGCGTCTGAGCTGAAATATCAGCATCGCTTATCATTCCCTCATCACGCAATTTCAGAAGCATTTCCAGTTTCTCCTGTTGATTCTTTCGGTCATATTCCTTAATCCGCTGGATTGCCTCAACATCCGTAAGATGTCCCTTGGCAGCTTCTTCCCATATGGCATCAGCATAGGTTTTCTTCTTGTTCCCTTTCGCTATTTTCCAGGCTGCCATTGTCATTTTATATTTAATGGTCATATCGTCGCGCTCCTTCAGTAGCATCTTGGCTTCGTCATTGGGTTCGGTCATCACGTTTGTTATCTGATAAGCCAAACCCGATGTGTCATGAATGACCTTTATGTCAGTCAGAACAGAAATCAACTCATTGTCGATCCCGCTGTAGCTCAGGATGCTGTACTTTTGTGTCACTTCTTTTACATCCAGCGAGAATTGGTTATTAAAGAAATCACGGACGTTGATGTTCCGAATGTTGGCATAAAACTTGACCGGATCGTTCACATAGACGTTTGCCTTGACGGTCACCTTAAAGGAGTACGATGTTTCCTGGCAGGTGGAATTGAACATGTGAACAACAACTTGGGGACTCCGGGAAATCTCGACGAGTCGTCGGTACTGTCCCCGGCGTATGGCCTTTATGGTCGTGTGGTCGTCTACAATGATGTCGTCCATTTCCCCATCTGTCAGCAAAAACCAAGAGTCACTTTTGCGATAGTTTGGTATTCGGGGGAACATACCGCATTTATATTCGACGCCGATCTGACCATCCTCCCCATTTTGAATAAACATAGGTCGTTCCATTTCATATCCTCCTTAAATGATGATTTATAACGGTCAAACACGAAGTAAAGTGCCGTGGACCTGCGCGAATCTGTAATAATTTAGTGAGAATCATCAGTTTGCGCCCTGAGTCTCCTTGGTTCCGATGACACTGGTTTGACAGCTGTTGCTGCACTTTGCGGTGGGAAAACTTGACCCAGATAATCATTTATTTCTTTTGCTAAATTGCAATTGCAATTTTCCAGCAATAAAGCGATGTCGTCTCGGAACCGCGGGCTTTTTCCTGCAAGCAACTTGAAAAATGCTTTCAGGTGGTCAATAATCTTTTTTTCTATATCATAGCCAGATATTTCCTTGAGATAGGATTGCAGTGTTCTGAAAAGATGCCGCCGCATATCGTACAGAGACAGGATTATTTCCATCGTAGGCAGTATCTGTTCCAGCTGTTTCTTTTTGTCACAGGCCACAAACGGCAATATAGGGTTTTCGGAAGTGACAAAGTAGTATCCCCACTGTATAAGTAGCAGACAGCAGATACAGTACAGCCGTTTTTGATTGTGGTTATGGGTGCCGCACGCGACATTGTGAAACACAGATGCCATCAATGTGCGCAGTCGTTCCGAATCCGTCAGCAGCTTGCCGAGATAGGAAAGATTGCTGTCGCTGCGGTCCACGTAAACCAATTTGTAACAGCGATCTGTCAGGGATTTTCGTACTGTTTCATCGAGTTTTTCCTGCTCGTCGTCTGTATCCATATAGGCATAGACAAAAACCGCTGATTTCCATAGCCACGAACTGCCAGATTCGATCCAATGACCGATAAAAGGCAGTATTTTATCTCGGTATTGCCGATCTCGGTACAATTCACGGCTGATCAATGACAGCAGCCAGCAGTGATTTGGATCAGAGCCGAGCCGAGAGAAGAAGTGAGATACCCCTGCAGTAAAGTCTTGCTTAAGAATGTTGACGAAAGCGGCGGTGATCTGCGCGACGTCAAAATTCGTGCGGTACTCAAAGGAATCGCAGACACGCAGTAGCCAGCGTGCAATATGTCCCCGCATATCGGGGAATTGCTGCCATAAATTTTTGAATGCGGCCATCCTGTTTTTGCCGAGCCGGACACATTGCTCTCCACTTTCCAATACGACCATTTCGCCCTTAATGGTTTTTAGCAGGCTGTTCACGGACAGATATGAATTTTGGAGAACGGCGGTTTCTTCGCCGTCCTCACCCACCACTTGGGGAAGTTCTGCCAGCAGTTTGGATTTCAAATCCTGTAGGTCATCCAGCTCTACATACTCAAACACGCAAAGAATGACTGCCGCTGCAAAATGGTCACCGGCCTGAACGGTTTCCCAAAATTCCGCAAATTGTTCCGCATCGCTTAAATCAAAGACTTTATCCACCTTGCTGTTGTTGCGCAGCACTTCACGGACCTTATGATTCCCGAACAATACATCCCCATGAATAATGCTATTCTGAAAAACACCCAGATTGTCGGCATGATTGTCTTTAACATGTGCATCGCCTGTTTGGTACTGTTTTTTTTCTTCTGCTATGTCCGAGGACACGTCTTTCAAAATTGAAGATGCCACAGCTTGAACCGTTTCATCCGATTCAGAGGTTTTGTCGAGTTTTGGAGGTTCATCTGTTTTATCCGGCTCAAGCGCTCTGTTGGGCTCTTCCGCCGCATCGGCAAGATATTGGTTCTCATTGTTTTCCGCCAAAATTAATCCCCCCATAAATAACTGAGCCTTGGGTGGCAATGATAGTATCCGCGGAGTTGCCACATACCTGCATCAAACCCTGCCCGGACGGTTTGTTGGTGTTTCCCTGTTTGTGTTCACCTGATCTGCTGTTGGGGTCTTGCTTGGAAGGCAATTTGTCGAATGCTTCCGGCTTTGAAAAGACATGTCTCAAAAAGGAAGCGGCCGACTCGGATGCGGTTATCTGGTTTTCTCTTTTGTTACTGCCCTTGTTTTCACCCCAGTCACAGATGGCCTTCACGATGATCCATTCATCAATCCCTTTTCTTCGGCAGGCCGAATACGCCCCGCGCCCCTCCATTTCACCGCCGATTGCTCTGGGATAATTAGCAAATAAGTATGATTTGAATTCCTTGTCGTCCACGACCTTATCCCCGGACAGCATTAAACCTATGACAGCTTCCGCTTCTCTCCCATTGATGGAATAATGCCAGGTCTTTTTATAGTTTTGAAAAGCTGAAACCAAATGCCGCCCGCTTTCTGGGTTGGATCCGTCTGATTGCTGTATGCCATTCTTGATTTTTCCGCTTTCGTAATCGGCGACCATTTTTGATATGAGGACATCTCCAATATGCTGCCGCGGATCCGGCATTTCTTCATTATCCTTGCCAAACGCAATGCCGAATAAGATGACCGCATCCGGTTGCCATGCTTCGATAGCATCATAGATGGACAAGATGGAAGAATCGGCTTTGATGGTACCTTGGTCGATTAACTCAAAATGGACTGCGTTATAGCAACCGAATTTACCGACATGATAAAAGTTGGCGTCCGAGTTGAGTGAAGAACGCTTTTCTTCATATTCAAAAAAGTTTCGGTCTCCTAATATAGCTTGTGTCTCATGTTCATTTGCAGTAACAATGAGAATTCTTTTACTCATAAGTCATCTCCTAACACTATACCAAAATATTGATTTTAGCCTCTCTGTAAATGAGGTCTCCATTTTACGGAGGGCCGTTGCTTAGCCGATTGCACACAATTCAATTTTTTTATTACTCTTATTATAACTTGCTTACTTATCATACAATGATGTAGTCAAAAAATGTCTTTTGTACGATTATACGACATAAGGTGAGGATTATCAATACCCAAATTTATGCAGGTTCTTCATATTCTTCGTTCTGGCAACAGAACGATTCTTCCATTTCCGCATATACATAGCCGTATGCCTCCTGAGGGGACAGGATTTGCCAAAAAAGCTGTTAAAACTGCCTTGTTTTCCTTCGGCGACCTGTTCGCGAGATTCAATCTGTCATTGCCGGATTGTATGCACTTTGCGCTTAAAGCATCACAGTTATCTATCCTTGATACTCGATGCTGCATTGCAGAAACGCATCATGAATGGGCGCGGGCTTAATTTATCTACGAGTATATCAAGGATATTATCGGTATAGGTCTTTTGCTGCATTAGGCTCATAACTTGCGGGCTATGCCGGGCGCGGTGATAAAAAAAGGAATTGCACACGCAATCCCTTTTTTTATCTTATCTAACCGGCACAATCTCAAGCCAGTATCCGTCGGGGTCTTCAATAAAATAAAGCCCCATCTCTGTGTTTTCATAGCAGATGCAGCCCATATTTTTATGATGGGCATATGCGGCCTCGTAATCCTCCGTCTGGAAGGCGATATGGCTCTCGTTCTCACCAAGGTCATATTTCTGCGGGTGCTCGGCAAGCTCTGTGAGCTCCAAAAGGAAATTCCGCCCCTCATCCTCCAAAAACGCGAGCGTGAAGCCCTCTCCGTTTTTACGGTTGGCCTCTTTCATGTGAAGCGCCTCTGTGTAAAAGGCAACGCTCCGCTCAAGATTCGAGACATTGATATTGCAGTGAACCATTTTGAATTTCATAATAACACTCCTTCTGAAAAATAAAGGCAATTGATATAAATAATCGTCGCTGACATCGGAGTGCCGGGGTCGTCACTCCCTACTATCCTATTCATCATCAGCTGCCTAGCTCGGCAAAGCCGAACAACGCGCCGGAGAAGATTCGAGTCTGCACCCGTCGCTTACGCGCCGTTTCGCAGACCTGGCGGTTGCTCGCCTGCGGCTTGACAACCGCCGCGACCAAGGTTCGAACTTCTCCGTGCTTCGATAATGAAAATAAAGGCAATCAATAACGAATAATTGTCAATTGTCAATCATACATTATCAATTGCCCTTCTGGCGCGCCGGAGAAGATTCGAACTCCCGACCTTCTGGTCCGTAGCCAGACACTCTATCCAGCTGAGCTACCGGCGCATTTGCAACTTCATAATTATAGGACAATAACAGGTGAAAGTCAAGCGTAAATACTCTGCTATTGAACGTTGATGGATATGCTAAAGCCCAAGCAAAGCTCTTATCCGCTGCATGAAATCGGGCTTTTCTTTCGCGCCAGGAGGCTTTTCGAGCGGCGAATTCTCCGGCTCTTCCTTAAGATATACCGTAAAACCGAAGGGCTCAAGCTCATATTCATTTTTCTCCAAATCTATGCCGAGCACACAAACTGCGTTTTCAGGGAGCAAATTCCTGTCAATCGTCTGAAAGCGCGAGCCGCGGTTTAGCACCACAGTCAGGCTCTCTTCTCCATAAACACGGCTGAAAATGAGCATATCATCGCCGGCATAAATCCGCCTGAAGCTGCCGAAGCGAAGAAGCTTCTGCCCGTATTCTGCTCTGAATTTCCCCAGAGCCTTATACCAC
>DBCZ01000010.1:1579-3615 GCA_002293315.1 Ruminococcaceae bacterium UBA945 | reverse complement strand
TAGCCCTCCATGCCGATTTCATCGCCGTAATATACGCTCGGCACACCGGGCAAAGTGAACTGAATAAGCGAGGCGAGCTTCATTCTCAAAAGCCCCAGCTCCTTTTGCATGGGCGAAAGGAAATGCTCGCTCTGCCAGGCTCGGTCATGGTTTTTCAGCGGCTCACCGGCAAGGAGTGTGATGGCGCGCTGGGTGTCATGCGTGCCGATGTGGTTCATCAAACAGCGCAGTACCTCGGGCGGATAATTCTCCTGAATCTGCTCAACGCACTCGAAGAAATCTTCGGCAGCACCGCCATGCAGGAAATCTATGGTGGCCTGATAAAACGGATAATTCATCACGGAATCGAGCTGTCTGCCGAGGAAGTAACGCCTGCGCTGACCGTAGGCGGTTTTAGTTGAGGCGTCTTCCCACACCTCGCCGAGCACAATGCCGTCAGGTCTTTCCGCCTTTGCGGCAGCAGTGAGATTGTCGATGAATTCATCGGGCAGCTCGTCGGCAACATCCAGCCGCCAGCCCGCCGCGCCGGCGTTCATCCATTTGCGCACAATGCCGTTCTCGCCGTTCATATATTCATTGAATTCAGCGTTGTTCTCATTTACGTTCGGCAGGGTATCAAAGCCCCACCATGAATCATATTCATTGGGCCACAACTTGAAATTATACCAAGGGTAATATTTCGACTCCTGCGAGTTATACGCACCGACGGAATCAAAATGCCCGCCTTTATTAAAATACACGCTGTAGCTGCCCGTGTGGCTGAACACGCCGTCCAGCAATATTTTTATGCCCAGCTTACCCGCTTCTTTGCAAAGCGCGCGGAAAGCCTCCTCGTTTCCGAGAAGAGGGTCAATTACCGAGTAATCCGCCGTATCATAACGGTGATTGGAATACGCCGAGAAGATTGGGTTCAGATAAATACACGTCACGCCCAAATCCTTGAGATATGGCAGCTTCTCCGTGATGCCTTGCAAATCTCCGCCGAAAAAATCGCTGTTGTCAATCACGCCGTTCTCATTGGGCTGCCAGATTATCTCCTCATCCCAATTCTCGTGGAGCCTCCTGTAAGACGGTACGCCGTCCTTTGCAATGCCTGAAGAGCGGAATCTGTCCGGGAAAATCTGATAGATTACCCCGCCCTCCAGCCAAGCGGGAGAATTATACTCAGGGGAATAAACCGTGAGCTGCCATTTTTCCATGCCTGTTTGCACGGCGTGGCCGCCCGCGCCTCTCGAGAGGCGCTTTGTGCCGTGGTTCGTGCGCAGCTCAAAATAATAGAAATGCAGCCCAACGCTTTGCGGCGCGAAGTCGCATTCCCACCATTCCTCGTGTTCGCCGTTCATGCCGCACCAAAACATCTCATGAACGCGCGTTTCACCACCCTCGCGCTCCATAATCAGCGAGCTGGCCGAGCACGAAAAATCGCGCGGGAGAGAAATCTTGAAATGGATATTCTCGCCCGCCTTTACCGCACCTGTCGGATTTTTATACACTTCGTCTCTTGAGCAAAACATAGCTTACTTTTTCCTGCGCCTGATTTGTATTCCGGGCTTCGGCTTTCTTTGCGCCGCCGTGGCTTTTTTGGTTTCCGGTACGGGCTTAGCGTGCCAGATATTGTCGGCATATTCCTTTATGGCTCTGTCCGCCGCAAATCTGCCCGAATGCGCAATATTGACAAGCGACATAGAATTCCAAACGTTTTTGTCTGAATGCAGTTCAATCGCCTTTCTGCGAGCGTTTGCGTATGAATCGAAATCGGCGAGCGCCATATATCTGTCTTCCTTGCGAAGAACCTTAGTGATTTCACTGAAGCTCACGCCGTTTATGCCACGGCTCATTTCGTCAATAACGCCTTTTATGACAGGGTTATTGCCGTAATAATCCGCGGGATTATAGCCGGAAGCCTTGAGTTTTTCAACCTCATCTGCCTTCATGCCGAAGAGGAGGATGTTGTCAGCCCCGACGGATTCATATATCTCCACATTCGCGCCGTCCAGCGTGCCGAGCGTCACCGCGCCGTTTATCATGAACTTCAT
>DBCZ01000010.1:0-1565 GCA_002293315.1 Ruminococcaceae bacterium UBA945 | reverse complement strand
GCGGCGGGCGTGAGAAGCTCGGCCCATGTCACGCTGTAATTCTCGACGAACACGACCTTCATCTTCTTGTTCACGCGGGGGTCATTGTTTATCGTCTCACCCAGCTCATAAATGAACTGGATAATCTGCTTGGCAAAGTAATAGCCGGGCGCTGCCTTTGCGCCGAAGAAATAGGTGCGCGGGGTGAAGTCTGCATTGGGGTTCTCGCTCAGCCAGCGGTACGTCGCGAGAATATCCATCGCATTCATGTGCTGACGCTTATATTCGTGTAAACGCTTAACCTGAACGTCAAAGATGGTGTTCGGGTCGACCGTGATATTCTGCGTCTCCTTGAGATATTTCGCCAGGCGCTCTTTGTTGCCGCGCTTTATTTTTGCAAGCTTTGTGTGAACAGCCGCGTCGTCTTTGTATGCCAGCAGTTTTTCAAGCTGCGCGGCGTCAGTGATGTATTTGTCGCCGATAAGCTCCGTCACGAGAGAGGCAAGCTCGGGGTTAGCTTGATTCAGCCATCTTCTGTGCGCTATGCCGTTGGTGACGTTCGTGAATTTATACGGCATCTGCTGATAGAAATCGTTGAAGACATCGTGCTTCAGAATTTCGCTGTGCAGTGCCGAAACGCCGTTTACACTGTGTGAGCCGATTATCGCAAGATTCGCCATCTTGATATAACCGTCACTGATGGGTGCCATATGAGCGATTGCACCCTCGTGGATGTTCTTTGCCTTCATCTGGTCCCAGAATCTTCTGTTTATTTCCTCGACTATCTGATAAATTCTCGGCAGCCTCATTTTGAACAAATTCATGTTCCAGGCCTCAAGAGCCTCTGACATAACCGTGTGATTTGTGAAGGCCACTGTCTTCTGAACTATGTCCCAGGCTTCATCCCAGCCATAGCCGCATTCGTCAAGCATGACACGCATCATCTCGGGAATCGCGAGGACGGGGTGGGTGTCATTGAGATGTATGGCGGCGAGCTTCGGGAGATTGTCCAGCGTGCTGTATGTGAACAGATGCCGCCTGATTATATCCTGAATCGAGGCGGAGACAAGGAAATACTGCTGTGAGAGACGGAGCAGCTTGCCGTCGTCATGATTATCCTCAGGGTAAAGCACCTTTGTGATGACCTCGGACATAGAGCTTTCTTCCATTGCTCGCAGATAGTTCCCGCTGTTGAAGAGGTTCATATCGAATTTATTATTCTCGGCCTTCCATATGCGCAGAAGGCTCACAGCCTTGCCGTCATAGCCCGAGACGCAGATGTCATAGGGTACGGCGGTTACGGTGCTGTAGTCTTTGTGAACGACGGAGTGGAATTCATCATGCCACTGCTCCTCGACGTATCCGCCGAAATGCACCTCATACGAATGCTCCGGCGCCCTTTGCAGCCAGACTTGCCCGCCCGGTAGCCAGAAATCCGGCAGCTCCGTCTGCCAGCCGTCAACGAGCTTTTGGCGGAAAATGCCGTATTCATATCTGAGCGAATAGCCCATCGTGGGGTATTCCAGCGTTGCGAGGCCGTCTAAAAAGCAGGCCGCCAAACGCCCGAGGCCGCCGTTGCCGAGGCC
>DBCZ01000061.1:9244-16867 GCA_002293315.1 Ruminococcaceae bacterium UBA945 | reverse complement strand
GGCATGAAGCGCCGGCTGAATATCGGCTGCGCCATTTTACACAAGCCCGAACTGCTCATTCTCGACGAGCCGACCGTCGGCATTGACCCGCAGAGCCGCAACCATATCCTCGATTTCGTACAGGACATGAACCGGCAGGGTACAACAGTGCTGTACACTTCGCACTATATGGAGGAGGTCGAGCGCGTCTGTTCGCGCGTACTCATTATGGACGCCGGGCGCGTGATTGCGGACGGCACCGTAGGGGATCTGACGCGCACAACGATTTTTGAGGAGACGGTGACGCTTGAAGTGCGCGAACCCGCCCCGGCGCTTACGGAAAACGTAAAGAACGTACAAGGCGTGCTGAACTGCTCTATTGACGGGCGAAAACTCACGGTCACAAGCACGGCCGGTTCGGAGAACCTTGCCAGAATCCTTGAATACGCCGCGCCCTATACCATCCTCGGTGTAGAAGCGCGCCGCCCGACATTGGAGGATGCTTTCCTGTCACTGACCGGCAAGCAGCTCCGTGACAAAGGAGGCGAGGGCTGATGCGCGGATTTGCCGCCACGTTCCTGACCGGTTTCAAGTTCCTTTGGCGCAACCCGGTCACGGTTTTCATCTTGGTCGCCTTTCCCATTTTGATAATTCTGATCCTTGGCAACGCGCTCTCCGCGTATCTCTCCGCCGACATTGAGCTTGATCCCTCACCGGTGGCCGTTGCAGCTGACCCGGACGGAGCTCTCGCGGCGTTCATCCAAAGTGATGAAATCGCGCCGTTTATCGATCCGACGTTCACAGACAGGGCGGAAGCAGAAACGCTTATAAAAGACGGTGATGTCGTTTGCGCGATTGTGGAGGAAAACGGTGAACCGGAGGTCATCGCCCCTCGGGCGTTGGACTTTGACGCGCGTATCGTCCTCTCGATTGTGGACTCATACAAAAAAATCGGCTCTGCGGCGATGGTCGCCGCCATGCGGGGACAGAACCCCGCCATACCGGAAATCACGGTAAGAGATATGCCGTTGGGTAAGAGAGCCCCCAGCGCCACGGACTACTACGCCGTGACAATGCTTGTCATGATCCTTCTCTTCACGGGACTCAACGGTTCCGAGCTGTTCCGCAAGGGGCTTCTAAGCGACACCGGCAGCCGGACGCGGCTAGCGCCTGTTTCAAAGCCGGCCGTCATCGGCGGTCTGCTCGCGGCGTCCACTGCCACCAGTTATTTACAGGGAATGGTGACCTTTGTTTTCGCCGGGACAGTCTACGGCGTTTACTGGGGCGAGAATATCCCCCTCGTCATGCTGACGCTGCTTGCCGTCGTGCTGTTTTCACAGTCCCTCTGCATATTCTTCATAATGCTGTTTAAAAACGGGGGAGCGGTGAACGGAGTGTGTCAGGCGCTGTTTTGGGTCATGACCTTTGTGTCAAAGGGATATGCCAAGTTGACGTTCGGCCCCGCCGATGAGGTCTTTCAGTATACCCCCAACGCCATGGCTCACACCGTTATCTTCGGCTCGGTATACGGCGGCAACGAGGATAAGTTCGCGCCATATATCCTGATTTTGTTCGGGGTAGGCATCATATTCTTTGTTCTGGCTTTCCTGATTGGAAGGAGGCGGCTCGCATGATTGTGTTCACAAACACCTTTAAACGTATTTTAAGACAGCCTCTGATTTGGTTTTTGCTCCTGCTTTTTCCGCTGATCTTCATTGTTCTGATAAACCTCGCCAGCGAAGGCAGCGAAGACGACGATATCGCGTTTTCCTTCGGTGTGGTCGATCAGGACGATTCGGCCCTGTCGCGCTCGCTTGTAAATCAACTCAAAACGCGGTATACTTTAGAGGAAGTTGAGGAAAGCGATATCGACGCCATGCTGACCGATTCGGAGTATCCGTGGATTCTGCTGATCCGCGATGGCTACGGCGAGGATGTGTTGGGTGGTCGCGCGCCAAAGCTCGAGGGCTATTCCCTCTCTGTATCCGAGGTGTCCGCTCTGGGGAGCCTCAACGCCGAGAATATCACGCGCGCGCTGATGCTCCTCGGCACCGACGACCCGGACGCGCTCACACAATGGGAATCGCAGTCGGCAGCGGGGCTGACCCGCCTCCCGGGCAGCGGTTGGAGCATTATCTCATTTTGGTTCGGTATGTACGGTATGGTGGCGCTTTATACGGCATTATTCGTAGTCAGGACGCTGCTTGACGACAAGCGATACGGTATGCCCGACAGGTTGGGCGTTCTCCCACAGAAGCCCAGAACAATCCTGATACAGGGCGCTCTGGCGGCTTTTCTGGCAACAGAAATCACGACGGTGCTTCTGCTTGTTGTCGTGCAGACACAGCTTGGCGCCGTTCCGAACCCTTTCCATCTGTTTATGCTGCTCTCGCTGTACAATCTGTTTTCGGTGGGGTTTGTGCTTGCCCTCACGACACTTGCGCGAGACATGGGGGGCATTTCCATCATATTGACCATGTTCGGAACCATCTTCGCGATGCTGGGCGGACTGTTCTGGCCGCTAAGCTTCGTGCCGGAGTTCATGCAGCGGCTCGCCTATCTCTCACCGGGCTACTGGCTGTCGCGCGGGCTTGCGGAGATAGAGAATATAAGCTTTACAGGCTATGGGATGTCCATGCTGTTCCTGTTCGGTTTCACCGTTGTCGCCATTCTGCTCGGCGGCTGGAGGAGGATACAGAAGATGGAGGACTAGATGCGCCGATACGCGATCTGGGCCCGCATGGCGGCGGGCGTGATGCTGATTATCGTTTGGGGGCTGTTTGACAGCCCCCTTTGGGGCGTTATATTCCTGTTGGCGCTCCTTGCGCTGTCGGCGGCGCGGTACAGGCTCAGCGTGTCCAGATGGCTCGGAGTGGCGGAGGCAATTGTCTGCGCCGCGTTCGCGTTTTACTGGCCGTTTGCGCTTCTGGGCCTATGGCTGCCGGTCATAGGGCTTTTAGAGGATAGATGGGCTTTAGCCGAGGCTGAGCTGCTGCGCCGGGCCTATGACGACAGGGGCGCGCTTTACAGGCTGGAGGAGAACCGCGCGCAGGCGGAGAGGGAGATGCGAAACGCCGCCCGCTATGCCGAGCTCTCCGAGCGCACGCGTATAGCTCAGGAGATACACGACCACGTCGGCCATGAAATTTCCGGCGCGCTGATCGCGCTGCAAACTGCTATGCGCCTCTACGAAAAGGGCGATACCCGAGCGGGGGAGCTGCTTTCACAGAGCGTCTGGCGTCTCGAGACAGCGTCTGAGCATCTGCGCGAGACAGTCCATAATTTGAAACCGGCAAGGGTTACTGGCCCCGACACAATGCTTGAGCTTTGCGATGCGTTTACGTTCTGCCCCGTGCATTTTGAGCGCGCCGGCGAACTCGGGGGTACGGCGCGATGGGAGCTGCTGGAGGCGAATTTGAAAGAAGCGCTGACGAATGTGTCGCGCCATTCGAACGCGACTGAGGTGAGTGTGCGGCTTGACGGAAACGAGCGTTACATACGGCTCACCGTTTCCGACAACGGCACAGTACAGGTCCGCGCGCCGCAGGGCGGGATTGGGATCACCGGCATGCGGGAGCGCGTCAGGTCGGCCGGCGGGACGTTTTCGCTGAAAACAGACGGCGGGTTTACACTCGTAACAATACTGCCTAAGGAGTAAATATGAAGCTTCTCATTGTTGATGACGACGGGCTTATACGCGACAGCCTGAAGCTGCTCTTGGAAACGGAGACGGACTGGACGGCTCGCACCGCCAAAGACGGCGACGAGGCGTTCAAGCTCTGTCAGAGTGAGCGGCCGGACGTCGTACTGATGGATATCCGTATGCCGGTATGCGACGGCGTCGCCGCCACGCGGAATATAAAAACCGCGTTTCCGTCTGTGAAAATCGTCATGCTGACGACCTTCACCGACGACGGCTATATCGCATCGGCGCTGAGCGCCGGCGCGGAGGGCTATTTGCTGAAAAGCACTCCGGCGGACGGTATAGTCGAGCGCATACGGGCAGTCGAAAAAGGCGCGATGGTTTTTGACCGCGGCGTCGGCCTCTCGGCACGGAAAACAACGCCCGCCGCCTTTGACGAATTGTCTGAGCGGGAAAACGAGGTGTTCGCGCTTGTAGCGGCCGGACTTTCCAACAGCGAAATCGCGTCGAAGCTGTATTTGTCTTCCGGCACTGTGCGCAATGTGGTGTCGTCAATACTGGACAAGCTCGCCTTGCGAGACCGCACGCAGCTGGCGGTGCATTATTGGAAAAACGCCGCGCTGTGATGAGAAACATAAAAAGAAAAACACCGATAATCCATGTGGTTATCGGTGTTTTTCTTTTGCCCGAGCATAGCTCTCACCTCGTCAAAGGTGAGGAATCACTTCGCGCTTACGGCATATTATTATCGGATAATAAGCAATTGTTTTGTCAATCATGAAAATACTTCATTTTTTTGACTTATAATATATCATTCCAGTTGTGGTCCAGCGTTCAACAATCTGCGAGCCTGAAATGATGATTCTTTCATTTTCAAAGCGCAGGATTGTCGGCAGCCAATCCACGTAAAATTCACTCTGCGATTTCGGAATAAGCGCCCTTGCTTTATCAGTCGGGTCGGTAAATGAAAGACCATCAACGCTTATAATATAGCCAAATTCTTCATTTATATAAACGCCGTTTGGCGGAATAAACTCAGGGGCGTGTACTCGATTGATATTCAAAAAAGAAAGCATTTTATCTTCAAGATAATCCCAGTTTTTATCGGAAATTTCCACGGAAAGCTTTCTTGCGGGGAAATCTTTAAACAATGAGTCCGCCATATCTGCGTAATCCCGCATGAATTGCTTGAAGCTCTCCGCACCCTGTGGCTTATCCGCATAATACGGTTGAGCTTTGTCTCTTTGCCATATGTATTCCAAATAAGAAGTCCCGCGGTCATTCTCAAGATAATCAATCGTCGCCTCTGTGTTTTTCCTGTGCAAGAAAATCAGGCATGGATTTAATGGCCGAATTATATCTATAATCTGCCCAATAAACGATTCCAGCTCTTCATAAGGCCTGTTCTGAAACAAAAAAGTGAATATCTGAAACTGGAAGATTGCGCTGTCAATGATATAGACCCTATCTTTATTTCTCAAAACTTTTTTAGTAAAGCTTGCCCACTTTTCCAATGCGAACTTTTTATACTTATCAAGCGGGAAATGCCAAACATCAAACTCCAGCAATGCCTCATAAACTTTGCTGTCAATTTCATCTTCATGAAACCACTGGATTTCCGGCAAATGAATACCCACGGTGCTTTCCTGGAACACCGCTATGTTATTGAGTATGCCGGCCACCCCTGGATAAGCTTTTATAAGCTCATCGTACTCATCACGCGTCATACCGATTTCATCAAAAAACAGAACCGGCTGCGGCATGGCAATTTCGTGTACCCACTCCGCGTTTATATTGTTGCGCTCAAGCTGCGTGTGTATGAATCGGGCGTTCGTGGTCTTGCCCGTAGAGGGCAAGCCCTCTAACATGATTAGCTGCGAGTCAATCATTAGCTTATTTCTCCTGATATGAATATTGCATATTCACCTAAGTATAGCACAGCAACCAATCTTATACAAATAACCTGTTCAGTAAAAAATGTACACCTCTGAATGCAGAGGTGTATGTATTTGAATCGCAAAAAGATAAATATGGCTTTAATTATATTTACTGTACTGTTCCACCAGAGTTTCGCGAGTGCAGGCTCTGCCGTGAGACGGCATAAATAAACGGCAGTTGGTGTTGATAAGTTTCCCCCAGCTTTTAAATAAAAGTTTTGGGTCTGCAGCAAATGGCGGATAAAGCCTTTCGGGGGATGTTCCAAGCATTGTATCTCCGACTATGGCGATTTCATCATCGATAATAATGCTCATTGACCCTGTGGAGTGTCCGGGTGTGTGCAACAGATAAGCATTAATCCCCAAAGAATCCAAACTGAATTTATCCTCACTTACACTGATATCCGGCTCAACAGCCTTATAGCGACAAAAAAATTGTATTTGTTTCTGAAATACTGATGTTATTCTTCTTAAAACTGCATTTGTGCCTCTGATGTCAGAACTGTATCCTTTGCACAAGAATTCACTTTCCTCTTCACGGATATATAGTTTCATTTTGTATTTTTGTTTTGCCAGATGGGCGTTGATTACATGGTCAAAATGAGAATGCGTAATGACTAATCCTGTAAAAATGCAACCTTGATGAACAAAATTATCAAGCGCATCAGCAAGTTCATTCCAATATTTCGAGACGCTCGTATCAACTAATATGCAGGCTTTTTTGTTTTGCACCACAAAAACATTACACCTGCCTTTTAATACTTGATAAACGGTAATTCTGTTTTTTGTGGTAGTTATACCATTTAACATAAAAGCCTCCTTTGCAGAATATATATAATATCCGTTCGCATAAGTATATCACAGCAACGAATCTATTACAATAAATCAACCCTCAGTGATAGCTTGCTTTGCTATGCTCTGAGGGTTGATTGTATAGATGATTGTTAAGTGCACATTATACTTATTTTGTACGTTTCATATCATAAAAGTATTTCGCTATATTCGACGCATTCTCATGCCAATTTATTGTTCCGTCTATGCGGATTACAGGACACATAAGTGTTTCTGCCCAATGGTCAATCCTTGATAAAGGTCGTGATGCCACAAAATCGAAAAATTTTTGCTCCTGCTCATACATATCGCCACCTATAAGAATGCGGTTTCCATGCTGGTCATATGCGCGCTTTTTTATACGTTCCAAACGTAATTCAAGCGGTGCTGACATATATACACCGAGTTTGTAAAACTGCGGAATTATGTCGCCAAAATCGCCATCTGCGGCAGAGAGGACAAACGAACGGTATTTTTCTATATCTGCAAGCAATAGATTCAAACAATCCTCACGTGTGCGTGCTATAGTATATGGAATATCCGATTTTTCAAAATAGTATTCTTCTATGTCCATATGCTTAAAGTTCAATATTTGCGCAAGTTCACGTCCAAGCGTAGTCTTGCCACTTCCATTTGCTCCAAACACGATTATTCCATACGGTTTGTCCATTTTTTGCCCCTTACTTTACGTACAAAATATAAGTAATCTGCATTCGCCTAAGTATAACATGAGCAAAAATCATACACAAGAAATTATTCTAAATAAAACACGAATCCGAACCCATTACCAATCGGTATAAGGTTCGGATTATGTGTGCTTGGTGCAGCAACAGACTTGAAAAGCCCTCTTTTAACGAAAAAAAGCAACCAAAGCGAATAATTGTATGCTTCGCATAGTCGCTACGCTCATTATCAATTATCCACTATCAATTGCCTAGTTCGTCCTTGACGAACAAGTGCAGCAACAGACTTGAACAGTCCTCTTGCAACGGAAAAAGCAGTCAATAACGATAATTGTATGCTTCGCATAGTCGCTACGCTCATTATCAACTATCAATTATCAACTGCCCTTAATGGTGCACCCAAGAGGACTTGAACCTCCATGAAGTTGCCTTCATACGGACCTGAACCGTACGCGTCTGCCAATTCCGCCATGGGTGCAGAATAACCGAGACTTATTATATCATTTCGCACTTTTCAAGTCAACATGAAAAAGAGGCACCGCATGATTTT
>DBCZ01000061.1:0-9234 GCA_002293315.1 Ruminococcaceae bacterium UBA945 | reverse complement strand
GACTTCATAATCGCGAGAATCGCAAGCGTGGTGTTCGCCGCGTCCTCCATGCTGCATATGAACTCCTCGCCGGAGATAATTCTGTCCACGAAGCTGCGTATGCTCTCATAAGCGAAGCCCTTCACGCGCCCGTGAATCGAGTTGCGCACGAGAATATCGGGCACCTCAACCTTGGTATCGGTGTATTTCTGAATCAAGTTGTGGTTGCTTGCGTCAATCGCGACCATTCCCTTGCTGCCGAGTATATTGCACTTGATGTCGTTGAGGCAGGGATTGGCGTTGGGGGTTATCCACGCGTTCTCCATCTGCGCGATTACGCCGTTTTTGAACTCCAGCGTTGTGAGATATGTATCCACCGTCGGCACGCCGAGGGCGTCCATCACGCCGGAGCGCGCTACTGAATACACGCGCTTGACGTCGTCTGCAAAGAGCCAGCGGAGCGTGTCAAGGCTGTGGCTGCCCAAAAACCAGAGAATCGACGACTGCGCCGACCATGAAAGCATGTCCGTCCCGACCCACTTGATGTCGTTGAGCCTGAAATAACCGGTTTGCAGCTCACCCAGCTCACCCGCGTCGATGGCCTGCTTTGTGGCGGCGAACGGCGGGCTCCAGCGGTTGTGCAAATCCACCATCACACGCACCTTGTGCTTATTCGCGGCATCCACAATGCGATGCACGTCCTCGCGCGTCGTGGCGATTGGCTTCTCAATCAGCATATCCTTGCCTGCCTCGGCACATGCCACAGCTATGTCGGCGTGCAGGAAATCCGGCGTCACAATTGAAACCGCGTCGCAGCCTGATTTCTCGAGCATCTCCTTGTAATCCGTATACACCTGCCTGATTCCGTACTTCTTCGCGACTGCCGCCGCTCGTTCCCCGTTCTTGTCGCAAATTGCAACATTCTCCGCGCCGGGGTGTTCGGCAAAAATGCCCGCGTGCGTATCTCCCCACACGCCTGCCCCGACGATTGCCAGCTTCAACATATATATCCTCCTCATGAACTTGTTGGAAACAGTATATCACAGCAAGCAGGGTTTTGCTATATCCCGGCTCACGCAAAAAATATTATGTAAGGAGGTTGACATTCAAATTAAATTGAGTATAATTAAATTGTAAACAATATATTTTTAATCGGAGGAAGAAATGAGTATTTATGACTTAACAGTCAAAGACGCAAAAGGAAATGACGTCAGCCTTTCCGAATATAAAGGAAAGGTGCTTATGATTGTCAATACTGCGACAGGCTGCGGATTCACGCCGCAGTACAGCGGCCTTCAGGATTTATATGAGAAATACGGCGGCAAAGACTTCGAAATTCTTGATTTCCCGTGCAACCAGTTCGGAAATCAAGCGCCGGGAACAGCTGAGGAAATCGGCAGCTTCTGCACCGGGCGTTTCGGCATAACCTTTAAGCAGTTTGCTAAAGTCGACGTGAACGGAGAGAATGAAAGCCCGCTGTTTACATGGCTTAAAAAACAGAAAAGCGGTCTCGGCGGTTCAAAAATCAAATGGAACTTCTCAAAGTTTCTGGTAAACAAAAACGGCGAGGTAGCGGGAAGATACGGCTCGGCGAAAACGCCGGAGGCCCTTGACAAAGAAATAGCAAAGCTGATAGGAGAATAAAATGAAGCATACATATAAAACAGAGAATACCTGCTCAACTGAAATCAGTTTTGAGCTGAACGGAAATGTGGTGAGCGATGTGTCGTTCCTCAACGGCTGCCCCGGAAATCTGCTGGCTGTGTCAAGCCTTACAGACGGGATGACTGTTGAGCAAATTGAAAAGAAGCTGAAGGGAATTCAATGCGGCCGCCGCGGCACATCCTGCGTTGACCAGCTTTCTATTGCCGTACGCAAGGCATATGACGAAACTGCAGGAGCATGATATGGAATATGACCCGCTGAAGCTGGAAAATCAGCTTTGCTTTCCTCTTTACGCCGCCGCCCGTGAGGTGGTAAAAAAGTATAAGCCGTATCTTGATGAAATAGGGCTTACGTATACGCAGTATATCACAATGATGGTTCTCTGGGAAAAGAAGGCAGTCAATGTGAAATCATTGGGTGAGTGCCTTTATCTTGATTCAGGAACGCTTACTCCGCTGCTGAAAAAGCTTGAATCCATCGGGCTGGTGTCAAGATTGCGCTCCGAAGAGGACGAGCGCAATCTCATGGTAAAAATCACGCAAAAAGGAGAGGCGCTTAAAGAACAGGCAGAAACAATCCCTCAAAGAATGGCCTCCTGTCTTGATTTGAGCGGGGAAGAGGCCGCATCACTCTACACCTTGCTCCATAAAATTTTGAAACGATAGGCAGCGATTATAAAGAAACAAACATCTCCCGGCTTCGCCGGGAGATGTTTGTTCTAATCACTGAAGATTTTCGTTTACCACATTCTTCGCCCAAATTCCGGATTTTATCATAAACGTGCCTATAATTATCTTTATTACGACGGTCGCCGCGATAATCAAATAGATAACTGGCAGCTCAAGCGCCGTGAAATTCGCAAGTGCATAGGCAATGGGAATCACGATAATCCACTCAAAGACGCAGTCGAAGAGGAACGTGACAACCGTCTTTCCGCCGGAGCGAATCGTAAAATAAGTCGCGTTTACAAAGGCGTTGAGCGGCAAAAATGCGCCCGTTATGATAAGCAGCAGAGAGGCCGTTTCACGCACCGCAGAGGTGGTGTTGTAAATATGCGGAATCACACCCGAGACACAGACGATAATCAGCCCGACCACCATGTTCAGCAAAAATGAGAAGGTCAATAGCCTTTTCACTGTATCCTTTGCCTCGCTGATGCGGTTCGCCCCGAGCTGCTGCCCGACCAGAATTCCCACGGCGTTGCCCAGCGAGAACATAACGATATTGAAAACATTCGCTATCGTGCCGTTGATATTCGTCGCCGCAACGGCCGAAAGCCCCCTTGTCGAGTAGCATTGAGAAACCAGCGTCATGGCCACAGCCCAAAGCATTTCATTGAGAAGCAGCGGTGTGCCTGTGCGCAGAATCTTCCCCGTGAGCGCGCGCGGAACACGCAAAGTGCGGAATGCGCCCTGAATGAACGTGAACTTCTTCTTTTTCCTGTATGTCGCGAAAACAATGTAAGCAAGCTCGGCGTACCGCGCGATAACCGTCGCGATTGCTGCGCCCGCCACGCCCCATTTCGGGAAGCCGAAGCTGCCGAAAATCAGCAGATAGTTTCCCACGAGGTTCACCGCTATGGCAATCAAACTCGCGACCATCGGCTCAAAGGTTTCGCCCATATCCTTCAGCGTGCTGCCGAAGCACTGCACAAACGCGAACGGCACAATGCCGATGAGCATGATTTTCATATACGTCATCGCGCTTTCAAGCGTGTAGGCCAAATCGCCGGTATCGCCCTCGGCCTCATTGAGGAACATTGAAATCAAACTTTCGCCGAAGATGAGGAACACAGTTACGCCGATTACGCTCACAATAACCGAAAGCCAAATCTTGAATCTGAAGGTGTTGCGCACGCCCTCAATGTCGCGCTTGCCGAAATATTGCGCGCCGAAAATAGAGGCGCCCGAAACCCCGCCGAAAATCGTGAGATTAAACACGAAAATCAGCTGATTCACAATCGCCACGCCGGACATCGCTTCAGTGCCGAGCTGCCCAATCATAACGTTATCAAGCAGGTTCACGAAATTCGTAATGCCCTGCTGAACTATCATCGGTATAATCAAGGCGATAACACCGGCATAAAAAGCCTTTGTACCGAAAAGGCTTCTGATAAAACTTTTTCTCTCCATTTTTTCTCCTATACCCTTGCTCCAACTAACCTTTATACTTATATGAAGCCTTAATAACATACCATTTTCGTCGCAAAAATGCAACAGTAAAAGAGTAATTGCCCGTCCTGAAGCGGCGAATCTTTCAAACTTAAAGAAGCTGTAAGAATTTGCTCATATTTTTCGTATGAAATAAAGTATATCATATCCCTAAACGTAATCAATCCCGAAATTCAAGGCTTCGCGTTTTTCTTGTTTTGTCTGCTCGATGATGATAAAATATAGAAAACGAATTCTTGAATCAGAATTCCCGAATAGGGTGATTGAATGATATATACTGTAACACTGAACCCCGCGATTGATTACATGATAGAGGCAAGCACATTCAACCGAAACAGTGTAAACCTCTATAAAAACGCTTACTACACCGCCGGCGGCAAGGCCGTCAACGTTTCGCTCCTGCTTACGTCACTTGGCATGCAAAACACGGCGCTCGGCATAGCGGCAGGGTTTTCCGGAGAGGAAATTGTGCGGCTGCTTGAAGAAAACGGCGTGCTGACGGATTTCGTCTTTCTGGATTCCGGCCATTCGCGCATAAACCTGAAAATCTGCAATGCCGGCGGCATAGAAACGGACTTTAACGGCGCAGGCCCGATGATGAACGACGCCATGTTAGATTCCGTCATCGCAAAGCTGAGCCGGATTAACCCGGGCGATACCCTCGTTTTGGCTGGCAGCCTGCCAGAGGGAATCTCCGATAACGCGTATGAGCGCATTATCGAGGCAGTCAGCGGGAAAAAACCGCGAATCATCGTTGACGCGGTGGGAGATGCACTGGAAAGAACGCTCCACCACCGCCCGTTCATGGTGAAGCCCAATGCGGAAGAGTTAGGCGGACTTTTCGGCGTAAGCATCAAAAATGAAGCAGACGCAAGGCTATATGGCAGAAAGCTCTGCGACATGGGCGCGCAAAATGCGGTCGTCTCACTCGGAGAGGCCGGCGCGATACTCATTGAAGGGAGCGGCGAGATAAGCACTTACCCCACGCTGAAAGGCGGCGCGGTTTCCACAGTCGGCGCGGGAGATTCGCTTGTGGCGGGCTTCATCTACGGCATGGAGCGGGAAAACAACCTTCCCTCCGCCGTAAAGTGGGGTGTGGCGGCAGGCACGGCAACAGCCTTCAAGAAGGGCATAGCCACCGCCGAAGAAGTGTTTCACACCAAAAATCAAATTGACTTTAACGTAAAGAAAACGTAGAATAAATTATGGGAGAGGATTTAGGTTCGTCAAGACGAATCTAAGGAAAAGGTGAAGCGAATGGCCAATAACAAAATGAACTTTGAAGAAGAATTCCGTGCCTCACAGGTATACAAAACACTGTCAGAGACAAGCTCAAATGTCGCAGACAAGGTGGCACATGGAATCGGCAAGGCGACTGACGCCATAAACAGCGCGATAAATGGGGTGCAGCAGCCTAACTCCTCCGTCAAATATAACGGGCAGTTTAATTACGACCCCCACACCGGCCGCCCTGTGAATAATCAGCCTAAGCAGCCGAACCCATCGGGGCGAAACACTGCGCCGCCCGGCGTGAACTACGGCTCGCGCTATACGCCGCCCGCGCCCAACACATACAGGCCGCCTCAGGCGCCGGTGCCTCCGCAGAGGCCCGCAAATCATACCTATCAATACCCGTTTTACCAAAAACCTATGCCGGATAAATACGCGACGCCAAGCCCGCCTCTGGGCGTGACGCCGGTCAGTCCGCCGCAGTATAATGCGAAAAAGGTGAAAGTTAAAGGAGCCAAGCAGGTGAAAAATCAAACAAAGCCCGGCGTGCAGATGATGGAAGTTAGGAAGCCCGCCGTTGCGAAATATTATATCACGGGCATCGCCGCAATTATCTACGCGGCCGCGCTTCCGATGTATCAGCCGTTGCACTTCATCGTATTTGCCGTGGCGATGATAGCCATCTTCATCGTTTCAAGCGTAATCTTCAAGGGCAAGAAAACCTACGTCGAAGTTCCGGCCGCCCCGGCCCCCGCGCATGTGCCGTCCAAGACGGGCAACGAAGAGGCGGATAAGGTTATCAACGAGGGTAATGAGTATATCCGCAAGCTGAAGCAAATCAACATTGATATCCCCGACGAAACCATCAGCGGATACATCACGAGAATGGAAAACGCGTCAGACGGGATCTTCAAATATGTGGCGGCAGACCCGAACAGCGTGCCGCAGATACGCAAGTTCATGAGCTATTATCTGCCCACCACGATGAAGCTGCTCACAAGCTATCACAGGCTCGACAGCCAACCGGTCAAGGGCGAGAACGTCACAACCACGATGGTTGACATCGAGAGAATGCTTGCCACAGTGGCAACTGCCTTTGAAAAGCAACTCGATTCGCTTTTCAGCAACGACGCGATAGACATCGGCACAGACATCTCCGTCTTCGAGACGATGCTCAAGCAAGAGGGCTTCGCGCCCGACAACATGGACATCACCGCCGGCAGAAGCGGCGCCTCACAGAAAGACCTGCCGGAAACGGATATAAACAGCAAAACCGCCAAGATGGCCGAGGAGATGAAGCATGAAATTGAAGTCGGCGGAGTGACAGAACCCGAGGAAACCGAAGGCCCGACTCTTACGCTTAACCCGAACGAAGACACGCCCAAAACAATGGAGAAGTAAAGCCCTTAACTATCAATTATCAACNNTCCGTTGGGCAACGCCTACAGGGAATTGTCCTTGCCTTTTGCCCTTAACTATCAATTATCAACTATATACAAATTATCAATTGTCTTACAAGGAGGGGAAACATGGACGAAAACAAAAAAGCACAGGAGACCATATCGCTTACGCTCGACGCACCCGCGCCCCAGGCGCCGGCGCTGACGCTTGACCCGTCGCAGTCCGTTGCTTCAACTGCGGGGCCGGCAATCGCCGAGCAGAAGCAAATTTCAGATGCGCTCGATGAAACGAAGCTCAGTGCGGAAGAGCAGCGCATGGTCAATGATTTTGTGGAGAAAATCGACGTCACAAACAGCACGCAGGTCTTGCAGTACGGCTCTGCCGCACAGCAAAAGGTGGCAGCCTTTTCAGACAGCACACTGAACAGCGTGCGCACCAAGGATTTGGGAGAAATCGGCGATGAGCTTTCAAGCCTCGTCGGGCAGCTCCGCGGCTTTGACATGACGGACGAGAAGGGCTTCTTCGGCTTCTTCAAAAACTCCGCCAACAAAATCAGAACCCTGCAAACGAAGTATGACAGCGCGTCCGCCAATGTGGACAAAATCGTCACAACTCTGCAGGGACATCAGATTCAGCTCATGAAGGACGTCGCAATGCTTGACAAGCTCTATGAGATGAATCTCACCTACCAAAAAGAACTCACGATGTATGTAATCGCGGGCAAAAAGAAGCTGAAGCTTGTGCGCGAGACGATACTCAAAGAAATGACAGACAAGGCCAAGGCAAGCGGGCTTGCCGAAGACGCACAATCTGCGAACGATTTTGCCCAGCAGTGTGAGGCCTTCGAGAAGAAGCTGCATGACCTCGAGCTCACGCGCATGGTTTCGGTGCAGATGGCGCCGCAAATCAGGCTTCTGCAAAATAACGACAAGCTCATGAGCGAGAAGATTCAGTCAACGCTCGTCAATACCATCCCGCTGTGGAAGAGCCAGATGGTGCTTGCGCTTGGCGTGGAGCATTCGGCTCAGGCTGTGCGCGCACAGCGTGAAGTCACCGACATGACGAATAAGCTGCTCCGAAGCAATGCCGAGAAGCTCAAGATGAGCACAATCGAAACCGCTAGAGAGAGCGAGCGCGGCATCGTGGATATGGAGACTCTCAGAAGCACGAACCAGTCTCTCATCACCACGCTTGATGAGGTCATCAAGATTCAAGACGAAGGCAGAGCCAGAAGGCGCGAGGCAGAGGCAGAAATCGCGCGCCTTGAAGACGACCTCAAGTCCAAGCTGCTTGACATCAGGCATAACTAAGCCGTAAATAATCCGGAGGATTAACAATGAAAAAGAGAGTAGTGTCTGCAATCATAATGATAATCTTGCTGGTGGTGGCGTTGCCGCTCGGTGTATACACCTCGGTTCACCCGATGCGTGAAACTGCCGAAAGGCAGATGGCTTCTGATACCGCAGGCTTTTCCACGATTGCCGCGGTTGACTCGAGAGCCGACGCGGGCGAAAACATCAACAAAATCGCGGAGAAATACAGAGAGAGCGACGCTTCGCTCCCCGAGCTGATTGCCGACCTCGAAAGCGCCGTCGCACTTGCGCGCAATACTCCCCAAATGGACGCCGCAATGCTGTCAGAGGCTAATTCGGGGCTTGATTTGCCCGCGAATGAGCTTGTTAATAAGCTCAAAACTGTGTCAGATGTCAGCATAGCGGACCTCAACACGGTCACGGGGCAGATAGTCGAGATGGAGAGCCAGCAGCATAAGATAGACCGCAGCTCATATAACGAAGCGGCGGCGGAGTATAACGCAAGGCTCGAGCAATTCCCCGTCAGCGTTATAAGCAGATTCGTGTTCTTAGAGCCGCTCGGGCTCTTTTAAGAGATTGGGAGGAGAGAAATGAAGAAGAGAGCAGTAGTTTTCCTGGCAATTTTGCTTGTGGCTGTCATGATAGTTCCGATAAGCGCGAACGCCTCGGGGCTTTCGATTCCGGAAAAGCCGGAAAATCAGTATGTCCTTGATGAAGCGAATGTTATCCCCGATGACATCGAGGCTGATATAATCAGCAAAAATCAGCAGCTTTTCGAGCAGACCGGTGCGCAGGTAGTGATAGTCGCGGTGGATTTCATCTCCGGCAGGGACATTGAGGAATACGCCTACCAAATCTTCAATGATTGGGGCGTGGGCTCAAAGGAGAGAAACAACGGCGTGCTGTTCGTCATGTCAACAGCCGAAGAGGATTACTGGCTTATGTCCGGCTATGGCATTGAGGATTTCCTTACCGGCGCTTATCTCAAAAACGTGCTCAACACCTACGTTGAGCCGGATTTTGCCGTAGGAGATTACGGCGCGGCGGCACAGAAGCTTGTAGATAACATGAGCGCCACGCTCACAAATTATTACATGGAAAACCCCGATGATTATTCCGACCGGCAGAATGCTTACACACAGGGCAATAACCAGGGAAACAGCATGGCACGCACATTCGGTGGCGGATTTGTCGGCATAGTTATCATTGCTGTTGTCGTCGCAATTTTCATGGCGATTATCGGCGGTGCGCGCAGGAGTGCTTACCGCGGTTACGGCGGCCACGGCGGAGGGAATCTCCTCACGGGCATTTTAATCGGCAGCATGTTCGGTCGCAACGCGCGCAGAGGCGGCTTCTATGGTCGTCGCCCACCGGGAGGTTTTGGCGGCTCCGGCCGCAATGACGGCGGTTTCGGTGGCTTTGGAGGCTTCGGCAGCGGTGGAGGTTTTGGAGGCTTCTCAGGCGGAGGCGGAAGC
>DBCZ01000055.1:37399-50132 GCA_002293315.1 Ruminococcaceae bacterium UBA945 | reverse complement strand
GTGATGGGAATCGAACCCACGCGACCAGCTTGGAAGGCTGGAGTTCTACCATTGAACTACACCCGCATGAACATAAAACACCATTGCTGCGACGAATGAAATTATATCATGCCGCCACAGAATAGTCAATAATTTTCTGTAGTTATACCTGCCGGTTATACCTGCTGTTACATCGGCTTCAGATTTTGATTCAGCCTATTTACCATCCACTTGAGGCGGTTTGCTCTGCCGGCGTCAGTTTTGGCGTCGAAATATCCGCGCGCGTATGTCCTCCTCACCGACGGCGACATCGCCTGAAAGTTCGTATAGGCAGGCTCATATTCGCGCAAAATTTCTGCAAGCGCCTCTATTTGCTCATCGCCGACTGCAGGGGCTTTAGCTGCATCCCACTGACCGTTTTCCTCGGCTTCCCTAATCTTTTCCCTGCCGAAATCCGTCATGATGCCGCGCTCTTCAAGCCCCGGAACCAGCTTTTTATTCTTTTCGGACCACTTGCTGTTCTTTCGCCTTTCGGAGAAATATTTGATATACGCCGTGTCTGACAGGCTCTTCATCTGCCCGTCAATCCAGCCGAAGCAAAGCGCCTCTTCAAGCGCCTCCGTCGCCGTGAGCGTCTTCTCACCGCCGGCTTTGCCGAAAAGAAGCCAAACTCCGCCGCTGCTCCTGCAATTATCCTCGAGCCAGCGGCGAAAATCTTCTCTTGTTTCAAAGATTAAATGCTCCATAAAATCCCCAATCAAAGCACGTCAAGCTTAATCTCATCGTTTTCAAGGCTTATCGCTATGCCCGCGATTCCTCCTTCGCCCCTGTCTACGATGACATTTGTGATTTTATCCTCTATCAATCTGCGGATATTGTTGCGCAAATCCCTCGCGCCGCTTGTCCCGCCGATGGATTTCCTCGCCAGATATTCACAGACCTCGTCAGTATATGCCAAGGAAATATTTCGTTCGGTCAGCGAGGCTTTATACTCATCTATCATCAGCGCCGCGATCCTTGTGTAGTCCGCGAGATTAAGCGGGCGGAAGACGACTATCTCGTCCACGCGACTCAAAAACTCAGGACGCAGGAAATCCTTGAGGGCGTTCATTACCTTTTCCTTGCTCATGTCCTCGGTGGTCTTCGCAAAGCCCAGAGAACCCTCTTTGCTGTTGCTGCCCGCATTTGAGGTCATGACGATAACCGTGTTCTCAAAATTTACTGTTCTGCCGTGCGCGTCGGTGATCCTGCCCTCATCCATGATTTGAAGCAAAATATTCAGCACATCCGGGTGCGCTTTTTCAATTTCATCAAATAAGAGGACGGAATACGGCTTTCTTCTCACTTTTTCCGTGAGCTGGCCGGCTTCGTCATAGCCCACATATCCGGGCGGCGAGCCGATTATCTTTGAAACTGAATGCTTCTCCATATACTCCGACATATCCAGGCGAATCAGCGTCTCGGGCGTATCGAAAAGCTCTTTTGAAAGCACGCGCACAAGCTCGGTTTTTCCCGTACCCGTCGGGCCGACGAAAATGAACGACGCCGGGTGTCTCCTCGGGTTTATCTGCACGCGGCTTCTTCTTATAGCCGCTGAAATGACGGAAATCGCATCGCTCTGCCCGATGATTTTCTTCTCAAGCTCGCCCTCCAAATCGGCGAGCTTTTTAAGCTCGTTCTGCTCTATTCTCGCTGCGGGAATGCCCGTCCACAGCTCAATTACGTGCGCAATATCCTCGTCTGTAACCACAGTGTTGATGCCGCCCTCGGCTTGAATCTTCTGGATTTTCTCCTCCAGGCTTGCAATCCTGTAATGCGTTTTGGCAAGCTCTTCGTAATCAATCGCGCCGTCAGGCGGTGTGGAAAGCTCACTCTCGTGGAGCTTCTCACGCTTCAGGGCGAACTCGGTGTTGTCAAAATCCTCGAGCTTCTTATTGCGCAGCGCGGCGCTCGCACAGCTTTCGTCCAGAATATCAATCGCCTTGTCGGGCAGGTATCTGTCGCTTATATATCTCTCAGAGAGGATTACCATGCGGCGAATCATCTCAGGCGAAACAGTTACGCGGTGGTAGCTTTCATAATAGCCCTTTATGCCCAGCAGCACGTCTACGGCGTCCTCAATTGACGGCTCGCCGACGGAGACCGGCTGAAAGCGTCTCTCCAGCGCAGAATCCTTCTCAATATACTTGCGGTATTCGTTAAACGTGGTGGCGCCGATTACCTGAATCTCGCCCCTTGAAAGCGCGGGCTTGAGGATGTTCGCGGCATTCATGCTGCCCTCTGCATCGCCCGTGCCGACGAGATTATGCACCTCGTCAATGAACAAAATGACGTTGCCGTCTGCCTTAACCTCATCTACAAGTCCTTTAATCCGGCTTTCAAACTGTCCCCTGAACTGCGTGCCCGCGACAAGCGCCGTTAAATCAAGCAGCTGAATTTCCTTATCCTTAAGCTTCGCCGGCACTCGGCCCTCCGCAATTCTGATGGCCAGTCCCTCAGCGACGGCTGTTTTGCCGACGCCCGGCTCGCCTATTAAGCATGGGTTGTTCTTCGTCCTGCGGGAGAGGATTTGAATCGCCCGTGCGATTTCCTTTTCCCTGCCTATTATATTATCAAGCTCACCGCGCATGGCTCTGCCGGTTAAATCCATGCAGTATGCCGTGATGTGCTTCCTTTTCTTTTTCTGCACGTTCTCTTTGGCGCTGCGCACGCCCGTTCTGCCCTGAGCCATAGGCTCGTCGCTCGGCATCGGTTGATTATTTGCGAGCGCCATGTTATTCGGGTTCGGCATCGAAACTGCGCCGCCCGGCTGGAAAAGAGAGCCCATGTCCGTGCCCTCCATAGCCGACATGAAGTTATTCATCTCATCACTTATGGCCTCGACGTCGTCATCGCTTGTGATACCCATTTTCGCCATTATATCATTCACCGGCTTGATGCCCATTTCTCTCGCACACACCAAACACAGCCCCTGCGTGCTGTTCGCGTCAGCCGGGTTCGATACAAACACCACCGCCGGCCTCTTTTTACACTTCGTACACATCATCATTACAGCTTACCTCTTCCCTTGGCTCTATGCTGTTCCTTTTTCCCGCTCAGCTCTTCGGACAGGCTGAAGTCGTCTTTCGGGTCTTCTGATTTCACAATTTCCATGAAGACAAATATATATCTTATAAGTGAATATATCATGAACACAGCCGTAACAATCAGTAAAACATTGGAAACCGCCCAGAAAAGCTCGGCCCCCACAACTATGAAAGTGTCCATCACAACGATTATCGCCACCGAAAGATAGAAAAGCGCGGTGCTCACCTTGCCGTACCATCTTGCGGCAGACGGGCGCTTATGCCTGTTCACAAGCACAATTCCCCCCGCGAGCATCAAAAGCTCCTTCACGATGAAGATAATCAGAATAGCTCTCACCTGCGGAATTCTCACCGCCAGGCAGATTGCAACCACGCCCTGCGTCAGCTTGTCAGCAAACGGGTCAAGCAGCTTGCCCACCGCCGTAATCTGGTTGAATTTCCTCGCAATCATGCCGTCGAACATATCAGAAAGCCCGGAGAGGACCAGCAGCACCGCCGCAACGATTAGATTGCCGTCCAGATAGAAATATGCAAAGAACGGTATGATAATTATCCTGATAACCGAAATAAGGTTCGGCACCGTCAGGTTCTGATTTCTCTTTTCAACTTGAATATCCGTGTTGTTCCTTTCATTCATCCTTTTATCTACCCCGATTTCTGCTTATTTGAACATTCCGTCAAACGGATTGAAGCTTATAAATCTGTCTGCCAGCACCGACATTCCTACCGTGTCTTCAATCGTAAGCTGTGCCTCTAAAGACAGCATCGGCGTGAAGACATTGATAATCGCGAGGACTATCCAGATGAACAACAGCGACATCAAAAGCCCGAACACCCCGCCCAGCAGGCTGTTCAGCCACCCCAGAAGCGGCAGGTTAAACATACCCGCGACTATATTCGTCAAGCCTCTCACGACTATCATGAGAATCATAAACAGCACTATCACACACAGCACCTTCAGCATATTTATGAACACCGGTGAGATCGCGTCTGAGATTATCCGCGCCGCGTCGCCTGTTCCGGTTGAGAGCATCGCCGCAAGCTTATCCACGGTTATCCCCGCACCCTCCAACGCGCGCTGAAGGAAGTCCGGCAAGCCGTCAAGCACCCTCGAAACCCCAGCCGAAGCCCCCACAGAGCCGGTTACGCCCGATATGCTCTCTGAAATCTTCCTCGTGAATTCCTCGCGGAAGAAATTATCATATATCAGCGTTGCCAAGATGTCGCCCAGAATAGAGGCGAACACAGCCGCCGCCAACACGCCGGCAAACCTTACCGCCGCACGGATAAACCCACGCCGCACGCCGACGAGAATAAACAGCGCAATTACACAGATTATTATGATGTCAAGTACTAACCCCATGCTTCTCTCCTCTGCTAACTCAATTAAAACCGCATATCAGCATTATACTTCACCTGCGCCGCCGAATAAAGGTTTTTTTCTTAATATTTGCTGAATATTCCGCTAATCGCTCACTTCCGATGAGCTTTGCTTCCCGGAAGCCTCTTTGTTTTGACTGCTCTCCAGCAGCTCGCTGATGCCACCCTGTATCCCTGTTGATTTTCTTATCGAAACCGCCCTTATTTCGCTTATGCCCAGGGCATATGCCATGTTCTCGGAAGCAAGCGCAATGGATTTGACATCTGTACCGGCCGAAGCGCGGTCAAGCTCTCTGCCCTCCTCTGTCTCGAAGAAGATGACCTGCTCACCCGTAAGCACTCCCACCGCTCCGCCAATCGGCGAGATGGATTCCACCCTCGTGTCTGTCTCCATCAAAACCGGCGCGGCGTTATCGCTGAACATATGCACGGTGCAGCCGCCCGTGTATTCGTGGCCGGAAATCGAGACATATGCACGGTTATTCTCAAGGCTGTAGGCCGTGAGATATTGCCCGCCGTATGAGAATTCCTGAAAATCAAAGCCCTCATCACTCGCGATTATCAGCGCGGAATCGCCGACGGCGTAAATCCGGCCGCTTTCGCCCCAAAGAATATCAAGCAACATGTTCCCGCGCGATTCATACTGTGCCACCGGAGTTTCGTTGTTAAAATCCAAAATAGTTATCTTTGAGATAAGCTCGCCGTTTTGCGTGCCCATCGAGCAAACCGCACCCATTGAGCCGTCGGCGTTGAGGGAAATTGCGGTGATATATGTGTCAAAGAACTGATAATTATACTTCGCCGTGCCGTCGCGCATATATACGTTCAGCTCGCTTGCCACCTCTCTGCCCTGCACACCGAGTGCAAACTCCCCGCTTTTCGCTACGGCGGCAGCCGAAATATCATTTTCCTCAGTGCCCGTTATAGCCGTGTCAACGCCGCGCTGAACGATATATCCCGCCCCGCCTGAATTATAAAGAATGAAGTTATTCCCCGAGTGGTGCATAAATGGGTTATCAAAGCTGTGGCGAACAGAATAGAGCTCCTTGCCCGTGGAATTCATGACCGTGAGCGCGGTATCGCTAAGTGCGGCGACGTCGCCGTCAACGCTGATGAAATTCTTCTCGGCGATATTCGTTCCCTTTATCTGAACAGGGAAACCGTCTCCCTCTCCCGCCCCCACAAGCTGCACCTTTATCCATTCAAGGGATTCCGTCAGTGAGAAGGTATCGCGGCTCATCCAAATCATCAGAAAAACAGCCACAATCACGAGAATCCCGCCGGAAATATAGATGAGCATTATCTTCCTTTTGCTCTCTTTCTTGGGCGGCGGCGCATCCTCGCCATATTCTATAACTGCGCGCACTTCCTCTTCATATTCCCTTTTCATGCTCTTCAAATCGCTTTCACTCGGCGACATATGCTTTGGCAAGAATCCACCTCCTCACTCAATTTAATCAATTTAACGGCTAAGCTTTTTCAATAAAAGACTTTATTTAGATATAACCCCTCGGGCGGGACGGTCGGGCCCGCCTTTGCCCTGTTTTTTGCCTCGATTATCAGCGGTATATCATCGGGCACAAGCTTTCCCTCCTGCACTCGCAGCAACGTTCCCGTCATGATTCTCACCATGTTATACAAGAATCCGTCCGCGGTAACCGTGAAAATCACCTTTTCACCGGCGCGCTCCACCCTCGCTTCCGTCACAGTACGGCGCATGTCGCCGATGTCTCGCTTATCAAGCGTGCAAAACGAGGAAAAATCGTGCCTGCCCATGAAATGCCCCGCGGCCTCATTCAACTTATTTTCGTCAATCTTATACCAGTAATGCAGGATATGCCTGTCAAGAAAAGGGTTCCGTATCTTGCTGTTCCATATTTCATAGGCATACTCCTTGCCCCTGCAGGAATATCTTGCGTGGAAATCTTCTTCCTTTTCCTCGCAGGAAAACACCGCGATGTCTCTCGGGAGATAGTTATTCAAAGCAAAGGGCAAGCGCTCTGCTTCAATTTTACTCTCCGTTTTGAAGCTTATGCAAAACTCTCTGGCGTGAACACCGGTATCCGTCCTGCTGCACGCCTTGATGTCAACCCTTTCATCTATCACGGTGTGAAGCGCGTTCTGGAAGACCTCCTGCACCGTCAGGGCATTCTCCTGAATCTGCCAGCCGTGATAGCTTGCGCCGTCATATGCAATTTTCACGAGCAGGTTTCTCATAATCCAGTCTCCGTCTATATTTCTGTACTGTAAAGTTTTATGCTTTTACAGCACTATCGAGGGCGGGAAGATAATATTCAGCACGATGAACAGCGCGAGGTTTATAAGCACCGCCCCGATGACGATTACATCAACCTTGCCGAACTTCAGAAGCTTCATCTTCGTCCGACCCTTGCCGCCGTGATAGCACCTGCTCTCCATGGCAGTGGCAAGCTCATATGCCCGCCTGAAGGCCGAAACAAACAGCGGAATCAGAATCGGTATCAGCGCCCTGACGCGCTGGATTATCCCGCCGCTTTCCATGTCAGCCCCGCGCGCCTTCTGCGCGCTCATGATTTTATCCGTCTCCTCAAGCAAGGTGGGGACGAACCGCAGGGCTATTGTCATCATCATCGCGAATTCATGCACCGGCACTCGTAGGTAAGACAGAGGCTTCAGCAGTCTCTCAATCGCGTCCGTGAGCTGTGTGGGCGAGGTGGTGAACGTTAGCACGGAGCTTGTCAGAATCAGCGAAACGATTCTAACCGAGATAAAAATGGCGTTGAATACTCCGTTCTGCGTTATCGTGATGAAGCCGAATTTAACAAGCGGCTCTCCCGTGCCATAGAAAAGATTTAGAATTGACGTGAACGTCACGATGAATATCACAGCCTTCATGCTCTTGAAATAAAGCCCCACAGGCACCTTTGATAATGCCATAATCAGGAGAATAAAGCCCACAACCGCCGCCAATGAGAGGAAATTGTTCGCGATGAAAAGCAAGACGATATATGCGACTGTCAGCGTGATTTTCAGCCGCGGGTCGGCTTTGTGTATGATTGATTTCCCTGGAAAATATTGCCCGAACGTGATGTCGCCTATCATCTGTTTTCCTCCCTTCTCTTCATATATGGGATAAGCTGGCGCAGGGCTTCGTCCATCGTCAGCGTGCCATCGTCAACAGGATAGCCCCTTTCATGCAGCTTCTGCATGATTTCAGTGATTTGCGGCACACGCAGCCCCATTTTTTTGAGCTCTTCCGTGCGCCTGAACACCTCATGCGTGGAATCAAGCATAGCCTCCTTGCCCTTATTCATGACGAGAATCCTGTCCGCGATTCTCGCAATATCCTCCATGCTGTGAGAGACGAACAGAACCGTGTTTTCCCTCTCCTTGTGATATTGCTGAATCTGCGTCAGCAGCACATCTCTGCCGCGCGGGTCAAGCCCTGCGGTGGGTTCATCGAGAATCAGCACCTCAGGATCCATCGCGATTACTCCCGCGATTGCCGCACGGCGCTTCTCGCCGCCCGATAAGTCAAACGGCGATTTCTCCAGCAAATCCTCCGGCAGCTCGACGAAGCGGACGGCCTCCATCGCCCTCCTGCGCGCTTCTTCGTCTGAAAGCCCCATATTCTTCGGGCCGAACATGATGTCCTTTATCACAGTCTCCTCAAACAGCTGATATTCCGGATATTGAAACACCATGCCCACCTGAAAGCGCACCTTTCTTATCTCCTTCGGGTGTTCCCAGATGTCGCCGCCGTTCAGGAGAATCTGCCCCGAAGTCGGCTTAATAAGGCCATTGAGCATCTGGATAAGTGTGGATTTCCCGCTGCCCGTGTGCCCCATCACACCCAGAAATTCCCCCTCTTCCACGCTGATTGACACATCGTCAACCGCCGTGATTTCAAAGGGTGTGTTCACACCATATGTAAAGCTCAGGTTTTTCGTTTCAATTACGTTCATCTTGCCCTCGGTTTTCGCTTTATAATAAAATCAAACTGCGTTTTTGTCGTATTTCTCAAATATCTTCATGCATTCCGCCGTGTTGAGCGGCATATCTCCCTTAAGCCCGATTCCCGCCGCCTTAAGGCGATAGACGAGCTCAGTCGCCTGCGGAACGTCGAGGTCGTGCCGCTTCATGAACTCCACCTCGGAGAAAATCTCCTCCGCCGTGCCCTCACGCAGGATACTCCCCTCGTCCATCACGATTACCCGCTTCGCCTGCACAGCCTCATCCATGTAGTGCGTGATGAGCACAACGGTTATGCCTCTCTCTGTGTTGAGGCGTTTTATTGAATCCATAACCTCTTTTCTGCCGCGCGGGTCTAGCATTGCGGTCGGCTCATCAAGGACAATGCAGTCGGGCTGCATTGCGATAATCCCGGCAATCGCGACGCGCTGCTTTTGCCCGCCCGACAGCTTATGCGGGGCATGCTCGCGGTATTCGTACATATCCACGGCCTTGAGCGCCTCGTCTACTCTTTGCCGTATTTCCGGCTGCGGCACGCCGAGATTCTCCGGCCCGAACGCCACATCCTCCTCGACAATGCCCGCCACTATTTGATTATCCGGGTTCTGCTGAACCAGCCCCACCTTGCTGCGCACTTCGAGAATCGTCTCCTCCGCGGCAGTTGAAATGCCGCCGACGGTGATTTCTCCCTTCGTAGGCACCAGCATACCGTTCAACAGGTGCGCCACCGTGGATTTCCCGCAGCCGTTATGCCCCAAAAGAGCGACAAACTCACCCTTTTCAATGCTCATACTTATTTTGTGAAGCACTTCCTTCGCTTCAGGCGTACCCAGATTATATGAAAACCTAACGTCCTTAATTTCTATGAATGCCAAAGCTTTCTCCTTATTTCTCCCAGATTGCCGTACTTCCGCACGGGAGGATTAAATCGCTTTCCGTCACGCGCAGCCCGATTTCGTCTCCGCTCACCTGCCCGCCGAACCCGGTTTTTATCATCAAGCCGAGCAGATATTCCATCACCGCCGCGGAAAGCCCCGTTGTGTATGAGTTGAGAATGAAGAACTCTGCGTCCTCGCTTAGAACCGGCAGACACATCTCCACCAGCGGTGAGAGCTGCTCTTCAAGCTTCCAGACCTCGCCGTTCGGGCCTCTGCCATATGAGGGCGGGTCCATGATTATGCCGTCATACTTGTTCCCGCGCCTGTTCTCGCGCTGCACGAACTTCACGCAGTCGTCCACAAGCCAGCGCACGGACAAATCTGCTGTGCCGGAAGCCTCGGCGTTCTCTTTCGCGAACTGCACCATTCCTTTAGAGGCGTCCACATGCGTTACAGCGGCACCGGCCTTCATGCAGGCCAGCGTCGCCGCGCCCGTATACCCGAAGAGATTGAGAATCTTCAGCTGTCTTCCGGCTTTTGCAATCTTCTGTGCGGCATATTCCCAGTTGACAGCCTGCTCGGGGAAAATCCCCGTATGCTTAAAGCCCATTGTCCTGAGCTTGAACGTCAAATCGTGCCATTTTATCTTCCAGACCTCGGGCGTTTCTCTGTAAGTCTCCCATGCGCCGCCGCCTGAGCTTGAACGCACATAGCGGGCGTTTGCCTGCTGCCAGAGCGGGTTCATCTTCCCCGAAGACCAGATAATCTGCGGGTCGGGTCTTATAAGGATAACATCTCCCCAGCGCTCAAGCCGCTCGCCGTCAGAGGTGTCTATCAGCTCATAGTCTTGCCATTTAGCTTCTCTCATGTCTCTTCCTTCAGGCCAGCTCTGTCTTTATGACGTCTGCCACCTTATTTGCCAGCTCGTTAATGACCTTTTCATCCTGCCCCTCAACCATCACTCGCAGAAGCGGTTCTGTGCCCGACGGACGCACGATGATTCTGCCAGAACTGCCGAGCGTCTTCGTCGCCTCGTTTATCGTCGCCTTGATTTTCCTGTCTGTATACACCGCGGTTTTGCCTTCCTCTGAAACCGTGATATTTATCGTCACCTGCGGATAGTGCTGCATAAGCGTTGCAAGTGACGAGAGCCTTGCCTCTCTCCGCCTGAGGATTGAAAGCAGCTGCGCTGCCGTGAGCTGACCGTCGCCGGTTGTGGCAAAATCTTTGAAAATGACGTGCCCGCTCTGTTCGCCGCCGAAGTTGTAGCCGGAAAGAAGCATCTCCTCAAGCACATATCTGTCGCCGACCTTCGTCGCAACAAATTTCATGCCATTTTCCTCGCAGAAGCGCACAAGCCCGAGGTTCGTCATAATCGTGCCTACCATGCAGTCTTTGGCCAGCTTGCCGCGGCTCTTCATATCCAGCGCGCAAATCGCCATGATGTAGTCGCCGTCCACCATATTCCCGTTTTCGTCCACGGCAAGGCATCTGTCGGCGTCTCCGTCAAACGCGATGCCGCAGCAGACCTCATCATGCGCTTTGACGTATTCTATTAAGCCCTCCATGTGCGTTGAGCCGCAATTATCGTTTACGTTAATGCCGTCGGGCGCGCAGTTGAGCACATGCAGCTTCGCCCCAAGCTCCTCAAACAGCATCTTCGCCGAAGCACATGCCGAGCCGTTCGCGCAATCGATGGCTATTTCAAGACCGTCAAGCGAGAAATGCACCGTGCTTTTAACATGCTCAATATAATCGCGCACAGCAGAATCGGCATATGTCACCGTGCCGATGGCGTCGTCAATCGCATAATTCTCCTCAATGCTGTCTTTGCCCAGCACAATGTCTTCGATTTTTTCCTCCAGCATGTCAGGCAGCTTATAGCCGTCTCCGCTGAAAATTTTAATTCCGTTGTATTCATAGGAATTATGCGAAGCCGAAATCATGATTCCCGCGTCCGCCTTGTATTTCTCCACAAGATAGGCAACCGCGGGCGTAGGCACCACGCCGAGCGAAACCACGCTTGCGCCCACACTGCAAAGCCCCGCCGCCATCGCGCTTTCCAGCATATCGGATGAAAGGCGCGTGTCCTTGCCTATAATAACCTTAGGCGCTTTATTGGTCTTGTTGATAAGTACCGCTGCCGCCGCTCTGCCGAGCTGTGTAGCCAGCTCGCAGGTCAAATCCTTGTTCGCAATTCCTCTGATTCCGTCTGTTCCGAATAAACGTCCCATAATTCCTCCTTGTTTCGCTTTAATCCATTCTCTCTATCTTAAAAATGACAGGCCTTGTTCCGTCGTTACAGCAGGCAATCATCATTTTTTCATCGTTCGTCCAGCCGTTCATAATTGAGCCGCCCTGAAGCGCCGCATAAACGTACCGGCTGATACAATCCCACGCCTCGGCGCAGAATGTGCCGTGCAGCATTCTGTCAAATCCCTTTCCGTCCACAATAATCTCCTGCCCGTCCTCAAACATCGTACACGGGCCGGATTTTGGGTCAGCAAGATACTCCTCCTGCAAATCAGAAAAGCATTCTCTTCTTAAAACCGTGATTTTCACCTTGTTTACAGCACTCATGTCATTCTTCCTCGCTTTCCCATAGCTTCTGCTGATTCTCACTCTGTTCCTCAAGGCTTTTCGGCACGCTTTGCCCGAGGTGCTGATACGCGATTTTCGTCACACACCGGCCTCTGGGCGTTCTCGTCAGAAAGCCTATCTGCATGAGATACGGCTCGTTCACGTCCTCTATCGTTATGGCCTCTTCGCCTATAGCCGCCGCAAGTGTTTCCAAGCCCACCGGCCCGCCGCCGTAATAGTTCATTATCGCTGTAAGCATTCGCCTGTCGCTCGCGTCCAGCCCGATTTCATCTATCTCAAGCCTGTCAAGCCCCACCTTCGCGGAGCTGACGGTGATAACGCCGTCTGTCATGATTTCGGCGAAATCCCGCACACGGCGCAGAAGCCTGTTTGCGATTCTCGGCGTGCCCCTTGAACGCGAGGCGATTTCCAGTGCGCCGTCCGGCTCGATGTCAACGCCGAGGATTCTGGCGCTGCGCATGATAATCTTTGAAAGCTCCTCAACGGAGTACATCTCCAATCGCAGCGTCACGCCGAATCTGTCTCGAAGCGGCGGAGAGAGCTGGCCGGCTCTCGTCGTCGCGCCCACAAGCGTGAAATGATTGAGCGGCAGGTGATAGGACGCCGCCATCTGCCCCTTGCCCGTGATGATGTCAAGCGCGAAGTCCTCCATCGCGGGATAGAGGATTTCCTCCACTGTTCTCGGCAGGCGATGCACCTCGTCAATGAACAGCACGTCTCCCTCGTTGAGGTTAGAGAGCAGCGAGGCCAAATCGCCGGGCTTTTCGATTGCCGGGCCGCTGGTTATGCGGAAGTTCCCGCCCATCTCGTTGGCGATGATGTTCGCGAGCGTTGTTTTGCCCAGCCCCGGAGGGCCGT
>DBCZ01000055.1:15551-37291 GCA_002293315.1 Ruminococcaceae bacterium UBA945 | reverse complement strand
TCCGGCTCAACTATTCTGTTTTCATAGTCCATCTCGTTGTAATCCATCTTCTCACCTGCCCCCCATTATTTCGCGAATGAACGCAGCGCCGCGCGGATAAGCTCCTCTGTGCTGAGGCTGTTGTCAAGCCTGCTCACAGCGGCGGCCGCCTCTGAAGGTGAATACCCAAGCGCCGCCAANNCCTCTGAAGGAGAATACCCGAGCGCGGCCAATGCGTTCACCGCCTGTGAAGCGCTTGACGCCGCTGAGGTTATCCCGCTCATATCCGCGGATATATCCGGCATGGCGAAATCATTCGCCTTGTCTTTAAGCTCTAAAGCGATGCGCTGTGCAAGCTTCGGCCCCACGCCGTTTACGCGCGTGAAGCGCTTCGCGTCTCCCGAAGCCGCCGCAAATGCCACGTCCTCGGGCGTCATCTCTGAGAGGATTGCTATGCCCACCTTCGGGCCCACTCCGCTTACGTTCGTGAGCATTTTGAAGCAATTCAGCTCCGCCATGCTGCCAAACCCGAACAGCTCCAAGGCGTCTTCCCTCACGTGCAAATGCGTATAAAGCGTCGCGATGTCGCCCATTTTAGGCAGACCGCGAAGCGTGTTCATTGAGGTTCTGCACGAAAACGCCACGCCGTTCACATCCATTACCGCCATCGTCGGCTCTGTATGAATGAGTTTTCCCGTCACACTGTAAAACATAAGCTGCTCCGTTTCACTTTTTTTTGCCCTGATTTATCTGCCTGATTAGATGTATTCCCTTTTGCCCCGGCGGATTCGCCGCACCTGCCGCGCCCGCCTGCCTGATATTTCCCTTTATCCCACCTGCCGCCACCTGCCCATGGCAGATTGCCATCGCGAGGGCGTCGGCAGTATCGTCCGGCTTCGGCACTTCTTTAAGGTTCAGCAGCCGCTTCGTCATCTCCATCATCTGCGGCTTCAAAGCTCTGCCATAGCCTGTCATCGCCATCTTCACCTGAAGCGGAGTGTATTCAAAAATCGGCACATTTGCCTGAACCGCTGCAAGCAGGATTACCCCCCTTGCCTCCGACACGCCGATTACGGTTTTCTGGTTGCTCTGGAAAAACAGCTTTTCAATCGCGAGGGCATCCGGCCTGTGGTGCTCTAGAATATGCTTCACACCGTTGTAAATCGCTTCTAAGCGCCGGTTGAAATCCTCTCCCGCATTTGTGGTGATTGCACCGTAATCCAGCGAGCGGTATTTCCCCGCCGCGCAAAGCACAATGCCATAGCCGACGATGGCATAACCCGGGTCTATCCCCAGGATTTTCAGCCCGCTGTTTCCCGTGCTGTTCTCCATCATACGGCTCCTTCCTGCCATTATCCCATTAACCGATTTAGTATACCACATATTGTGTCATTTTTCAAAGGTTTGGCAAAGAAAAACTCCGGCCGAATTTCTTCAGCCGGAGCACACTTACATCTTAATCTAAAAGAGTTCCCACCCTACAGAAGCGGCGGTTCACAGGAATATAGCATACCGATGCAGATGATATTTGCGCCTTTTTTTACAATGCTTGAACTATGTCAATACCATTCCCGTCAGGGTCTTTCACGTTGAAGTATCTGAATCCCCATGGCAAATCTTTGGGCGGCTCACTAATCTCGATGTTTAATGCCTGCATGCGTTTATATTCCGCATCCACATCTTGCACCGAGAACTCGAATCCCTGACACGCGGAAGTTTCCGGGCGGTTATACTCTGCACCCTGTGTCGCCACAATACAAATATTCGCTTCATCTTTATCACCAAACAATATCTCTATACGATTTGGTCCTCCATGAGAATCAATAACAGTGGCTCCCAAAGCTTCTTGATAAAATTCTGAAAACCGCTTTGTGTCCGGCGTAGGAACATTGATACACTTAAGCTTCATTTTTGCCTCCCATTTTAGTATAATTTTTGAATTCTACTGTATAAATGATTCCCTCTAATAAACGCAATAACCCTAATAATTTGCGGCTTTCATCAGTGCGGGGAATAGCTATGTTGTGCGTGCCCACACAGTCTCGTTATGCACTGGATAAAACCCGATATTATAATAAAACTGCTGAGACGAAATCACATAGGCGCATTTTGCGCCAAGCTCACCGCAACGCTTCACACCCTCAAACACGGCAGCTTTACCAAGCCCTATCTTGCGGTATTCCGGCAACGTAAACACCGGCTCCACATACGCATAATCGCTGCCGGGTAAATACCACATGCCGCAGTGAGAGGCATAATCACCGTTGGGTGCCACTACCAGTATACGCAGATTCAGGTTCAGATGCGGGGCGTCAAAGCCCTCTCGCTTCTCCATTGCCTCTATTTCCCTTTCATTGCGCGGCCGCTGATTATTGAAGCCTCTCCAGATTGCGTTGAAATAACGGTCAACATCGAAATTATCATCGTCAAAGCTCATAATTTTATAGCCGCCAGGGAGATTATATGAAAGATTCATTATATCCATCATGGCTACTTCAGATTTATTCTTCGTCGGAATAAACCCTTGCTTGACAGCGGCGCGTTGATACTCCAAATCTCCGTCAGGCAGCATAATTCCAATTTCCCCGTTATTGCTCAGGTTATGCAGGGCATAGTCGATAAGCTGCGGCTTTAAGTCGCCGTATCTTTCATCAATGCAGAAAAAGGCTTCGCCAATATCGCTTTCATAGGTTGCAAGACCGACTATAACCCCGTTATCTTCGGCGATACCTATCTTCGACAGATTCTCCATGTTCATGTACGGGCCAAACTGCCATTCCCATCTTGCCCATAAATAATTGGGTGTAACCACCTTTTTACTGTTGATACGAACCAAGAATTCGCACACCTTATTAAAATCTTCAGAGTAACCCGGCTGCGCTGTATATCTTCTGAGTGTAACGCTCATAATGTATTTCCTCCGCCTATTGCCCGAATTTATTTTGGGGCGGCCACGCCTGTTCCCAATTGGGTTACTTCAAGTATATCGTCAGTTTTCAATAATTCGCAAGGTTAAGATTGACTATAAAAAATCTATCCTTACCCTGCTCATTATTGCTTCCTTACATTATCAGCAGCGGTGTGCTTGCTTTCATTCTATCTATCTCTTCGCGCGCGGGCAGCGCCGGAATCGCGCCTTTCTTCGCCGCACAAAGTGAGCCCGCTGCGTTGGCGAAATCGGCATATTCCTCTGCCTCTGCCTGCCCGATTTCCTCAAGCCTTTTGCCGGAAGCCAGAATGCAGTTCAGAAACGCACCGAGAAAACTGTCACCCGAGCCTGTCGTATCGACCACCTTCGTGTCGTAAGTATGCTTCGCAAAGCTGAAATCCTCAGTGAATACCGCGCAGCCCTTTGCCCCGAGGGTGATTACCACGAGCTTCACGCCCTGACTTATCAGCTTCTCCGCACCCGCTTTCAATTCGCTCTCACCCGTTATCAAGGCCAGCTCTTCATCTGAAAGCTTCATCACGTCGGCGTGTTCCACGAGAGCCTTCATCATCTCGACGCCCTCTGCACGATTCTTCCACAGCGCGGGCCGCCAATTGGGGTCATACACAGTTATTACCCCATTCCCCTTCGCATACGCCGCGAGCTCCTTCACGGCCGAGCGCGAGGGTTCGGCCGTCATCATCAGTGAGCCGAAGCAAATCATCTCGGCAGAGTCAATCAGGCGCTTGTTATCAGCGGAGGCTATAAGCCTTGTGTCCGCCCCTGGGTCACGGTAAAAGCTGAATTCCCTGTTCCCGTTTTCATCCAGCTCAACGAACGCCAGCGAGGTTGAATAATCCTCGTCAAAGGCAAGCCCCTGCGTGTTAATCTTTTCCGCCTCAAGCACCTCCTTGAGATAGGCGCCGAACATATCATTTCCCACCGTGCCGATAAAGCCCGCTTCTATGCCCAGCCTATTCATCTGCACCGCCACATTCGCCGGTGCGCCGCCCGGATTTCTCGCGAAAAGGTGTATGCCGTCAGCTGTTTTTCCGGCTGGGGTGAAGTCAATTAAAAGCTCGCCAATTGAAATAAATCTCATAAATTCTCCTTATGCAAAGCGCGTGTTCTTGCGTTTTTTCATTCTTGATTTCTTTTGCTTCTTGGGCTTTTCTTCCATAATCCTGTCAACTATATGCGTCGCGGTTATCATCAAAACTATAGAGAAGATGACAAGCGGCGCGATAATCATGAACATCGGCAAAGTAAACGCCGCGAGGGAGAAGAAATCTCCGAGGAAAATAGACGCCACCGTGAAGGCCGAAAGACACAGCCCGAACAGTGCGCCGCGCAGTGCGTTGAACGGCGCGCACACCCTGAAGAGCATCTGGAAGCCGGTGATAGACGTCAATATAACAGCCAGGGTCGACATCTCTTTTTCGGTTATGCCGAACGTGCTGCCGATAAAGCACAGCACAATGATATTCAGCGCCATCGTCACGCCTGTGGGGATTGAGAGGCGCATCACATTTTTGAGGAAGTTGCCCTTTATGCGATTAAAGTTCGGCTCAAGCGCGAGGATAAATGACGGCGCGCCTATTGTCAGTGTGCTGATGAGTGTGAGCTGGATCGGCACAAACGGATAGGTGTAATTGAGGAAGATAAACACCACGCCGATTATCGCCGAGAAAACCGTCTTGGACAGGAACAGCGAGGCAGAGCGCTGAAGGTTATTTATCGCGCGCCTGCCCTCTGCGACCACCTTCGGCATCGAGGCGAAGTTAGAATCGAGCAAAACGAGATTGGACACGGTTCTGGCGGCATCGCTTCCCGATGCCATGGCTATAGAGCAATCCGCTTCCTTGAGCGCCAGCACATCGTTCACGCCGTCGCCCGTCATCGCCACCGTATGTCCCTGCGCTTTGAGTGCCTTGACGAATTTCAGCTTTTGCTCCGGCGTGACGCGCCCGAACACCGAATAATCCCTCACGGCCTCTTCTATGTCTTCATCGGTTCTCAGCGTTGTGGCGTCCACATAGCTGTCTGCGTCCTCAAGCCCCGCCTTCTTGGCGATGTTCGCAACCGTGACGGCGGTATCGCCTGATATGACCTTCAAGGCCACGCCCTGGTCGGCGAAATACCGCAGGGTTCTCGCGGCCTCGCGCCTGATTTTGTCACTGATTATAACAAGCCCCACGCATTCGAGCTGCGCGGGCAAATCCTTGCCTGAAAAGCCCGAAAGTGAGTGCGCCAGAAGAATGACCCTCTGCCCGTTTTCCGAGTATTCCTTAATGCTGCTTTCAATTTCCGAAAAACCCTCTTTGAGAATAAACTCCCCCGCACCCATCACGAACGTACCTCTGCTGTGGAAGCTGGCGCCGCTCCATTTTCTCGCCGAGCTGAACGGAACTGTCTCCGAGGCCGCAAGGCCGCTTCTATGCGGGAAAAGCTCGCGTATCGCCATGAAGGTGGGGTTATCGTCCGCAAGGCTGCTCGTGATAGCATTGAGCGCCTCCTCCATCTCCTCCTGCGTGTGGTTCGGGAACGGCACAAGCTCATCCACCTGCATTGTGCCCTCGGTTATCGTGCCTGTTTTATCAAGGCACAGAACATCAACGCGCGCAAGGGTTTCCACGCAGAATAAATCCTGCACGAGGGTTTTCCTCGTTGCCAGACGTATTACGCTGACGGCAAAAACCACGCTCGTGAGAAGTACCAAGCCTTCTGGAATCATGCCTATCAACGCGGCCACGGTGCTTGTCACCGAGCTCTGCAATGTGTCTTCCAAGACGAAATACTGCTTCCAGAAAAGCAAAACGCCGATGGGAATCAGCCCGAAGCCGATGGTTTTGATAAGTATATCAACTGAATTCATTATCTGTGAATTCCGCTTCTTTACATACTTCGCGTCGCCTGTGATACGGTTCGCGTAATTATCCTCCGCCACATGCTCAACCTGCGCGAGGCATCTGCCGCTGACGATAAAGCTGCCCGAGAGAAGCTCGTCACCTATCCGCTTGTTGACAGGGTCAGATTCTCCCGTAATGAGGGATTCGTTCACCTCAACCTCACCCTCGCAGACAATCGCGTCTGACGTGATTTGATTGCCGGAGTTCAATATCAGAACATCATCAAGGACTATCTCACTTGTCGGCACGCTCGCCTTCTGCCCGTTTCTCACAACGTGCGCTTTGGGCGCGGAGATTAGCGAGAGCTTATCTATCGTGCGCTTCGAGCGGATTTCCTGAAACGAGCCTATCACGATATTTACGATAATCAGCCCCAGGAAAAGGGTGTTCTCATATGAGCCGACCATCAGCACAAAGAAGGCCAGAATGAAGTTGAGGATATTGAAGAACGTGAGGACGTTAGAGCGGATTATCTGCCCCTCCGTCTTCGTTTTATTCCCCAGCTCTCTGTTATTCAAGCCCTGCGAAAACCTAAGGCTCACCTGCTCTTTTGCAAGCCCCGTCTGTGGCGCCGGATGAAAGCGCTCGACATTATAAACACGCCCTGCGCGCGTGGCGGAGCGTTCCGCGGCGTTTTCCGTTTTTCTTTGCTTTTCGCTTCTTCTCGCCAAAATATTTCCTCCAGCTCAATAGAATTACCTTATTATACATTATGTGCTGTCTTTTTGCCACCGAATATATATTAAAGATTTCTGAAGAATTTTGCCTCAACCCCGCCAGTTTGTTTGACAAATCATAACGCCGAGTATATAATACGAAGTAGATTCACGTACATCAGTTTTGAGTGTTTTTTCATTGTAAAACATTCATTTTAAGAAAGGAAACAAACAATATGGCAACTAAAGCGACTAATAAAGCAACAGCAAAATCTGCGGCGACGAAGCCGGCTGCAAAAAAAGCAGTGAGAAAAGCGCCCGCCAAGCGGCCCGCGGCTGTTAAGGCGGGAGACGAATTCATGATTGTCAACCGCAGAACCGGCAAGGCGATTCAGGCGACGAGCACCGATAACAGCCCCGTCGTGCAGGCTGACATCTCAAAGAGCGACGCTCAAATCTGGACGATGGTTAAATCCGGCACGGCTTGCAAGTTCATCAATAAGGCCTCAGGCAGAGTTCTCGACGTCATGCTTGAGGGCACTGAAAACGGCACCTGGGCGCAGATTTGGGACGACGTTGACGGCAAATCTCAGCTCTGGACGGTCACTACAGGCGGCGGATACAAAAAGCTCGTGAACAGCCTTTCCGGCAAGGTTCTCGACATCGCCGGCATGAGTGAGGAAGACGGCGCGCCCGCACAGATTTGGGAAAGCACAGGCGGCGCGAATCAGCAGTGGAAGTTCGTGAGCGTAGGCGCCGCGAAGAAGCCGGTGAGAAAGCCAGTGGCGAGAAAGCCGATGGCAGAGAAAGCACAAGCCGCCGCGAAAGCAGACGTCAAAACAGCTGTTAAAAAGGTGCAGAAGAAGACGGCCGCCACAACGAAGAAGCCCCGTGGCGCAGTCAAAAAAACAAGTAAATAGTCGCACCGCGTTAGGTGACACAATCATTTGCTCTCCTTTGACTTATGTTTTTTCAACTTCAACCTAAATTGACTACCACAATTTTACTGGATTATTCGGACAGGAGGACATATGAAGAAAAAGGTAATGTTCATTGCCCTTGCTGTAGTGTTGCTTGTAAGCATGGCAGCTTGCGGAGTATCGCCCAAAACCGAACCCGCACCGAGTGAAGCAACGCTTCTATCCTCTGCACCAACATTTGAGCCAACACCTACACCTACTCCTACACCCACTCCGTCGCCTACTCCATCTCCTACCCCAGCGCCGGAACAGGTGGAAAATATGGAAATCACCTTGCAGTTATCTCTGCTGGGCAATCCCGCAGAATACACAGGTACATACACAGGCGAAATTGTGGATGGTTTGCCTCACGGACATGGCAGCTTTTCTACTGCGAATGTCTTGGGCAAATCAAGAACTTACGTCGGCGGATGGAATGCAGGGCATCTTTCGGGCGAAGGTCGATGGGAGCATACCAGTGGTCGTATAGTGGCTGAGGGTACATACGAAAATGATCTGTTGGTCAGCGGCAAATTGTACTATGGTGTCGATCAAATTCGTTATGAGGGAGCGTTTCGGGGCGGATTACCGGACATTGACGCTGCCGAAAGACAAGCGCAAATCGACGAATACAGCGAGGTTGCCGTTCACTTGGAACCAGGCGGTGACTGGACCTGGGCTGACTACCTCGGCCAGATAGTAGTGCACGTGGACAACAGAGAGGTGGCAGAGGTTGTGCAGGACGTAGCATCATACACCGTTATTTGGGCCGACAACGCAGGTTCCCTCAACTACTTCCCGGCATACGGTGAAGCGATTCCGCAGCCGGGAGATCATCCGTTGCCATACATATACGTATATTCCGAAGAAACGCCGGAAACCGGGGAAATCACTATTTATCAAGATTTGCTGGCCTTTATGGTTAAGTAAACCTCCGCTTTATTTAATTGTCAACGCTGCAGTTGCAATATTGAAGCGCTAAGCAGATGCACCCATAACATAAACGCATAAAGCACGGGGCGGCCAAATTTGGTCGCCCCGCATTTTCTGCCATGAAATTCACACAAAGCATTTTCAGCCTTTAACAAAATTGGTTTAGGTATCAGACCGTATATGCCAAAGCGCAGAAATCGTTATGACAATATGATAGCTGAAAGTTTATTTGATTCATTTGTGGGAGAGCAGAGGCTTTTCCTATCCCCTATCTGCCAACGTGACTATGAATTTGCAGTGGCTGTCTCCGCCGAGAATGCTCGCTTCGCGCTTGACGGTCACTTCCTTGTCCTCAAAGATTCCCCAGTTATACAGCAGGCTTTGGCGCGAGCATTCGCAAAGCTCAGGGGAATTAACGTACCCCTGCCGAACTAAATCGCAAGCACAGAAATTATAGATGATTTCCACCTTTTTGCCCGCAGAATCACCGTCTTCAATGATTCTGATGTCCATCTCATCAAACCGAGCTTTCAGCTCTTTTATGAATTCCTCAAGGCTGCCTGAACTCTCAAAAGCCTCAACATACATCTTCCTTGAATATGAATCTGAGCAGGCCCGGCCGCAGTTCCGAAAGAGTGCTTCTTTATCCTTCGTGCTCAGCTCATCAAGCGCTTCTCCGAAGCCGCGAAACCAGTGCGAAAAGAAATTACCCATTCACCCTCCAAATCAAAATACGCAGTATCTTGCCATGTAATCTTCCATTGCCGGAAGATATTTTTTATGCTCCTCACTGTCTTTTAGATAGGCGTGAATATCTCGCACGGTGATTATCGGGAAAACATCGAAGCCATACTCCTCCTTGACCTCCATTATGGCGGTTTTTCCCGGTTTATTGCCCACCTCGCATCTGTCAACGCTGATGAACATTCCAGCGATTTTCACATCCGCCACGGCCATAAGCACCGGCATATTTTCACGCACCGCCGTGCCCGCCGTGATGACATCTTCAGTTATGATAACCCTGTCTCCGTCCTTGGGGGCATACCCTATGAGGTTGCCGCCCTCGCCGTGGTCCTTTGCCTCCTTGCGGTTGAAGAAATACGGCTTGCTGAGGCTCCAGTCATTATAAAGCGCGGCGGCAGTCGCCGTGGCGATGGGAATCCCCTTATACGCCGGGCCGTAGATTGCATCAAACTCCTGCTGCAAGGTTTCGCTTATCAGCGTGGCATAAAAGCTGCCGAGCTTCGAGATTTGCTCCCCCGTTTTGTAGTTTCCCGTGTTCACGAAATATGGCGTATTGCGCCCGCTCTTTGTAACAAAATCGCCGAAACGAAGCACTTCGGCGGAGAGCATAAATGCGATAAAATTCTTCTTTTCAAGCTTGCTCATTTTTTCTCCTTAATCATTTCTCTCAATTGAAGGAAGCACTGTCGTGAAATTTATTTTCTCCTCATTTGTCTCGGCTAAAATCGTGCCATCCTTATCTGTCCGATAAAGCATACAGTTGATTTTATTCAACTTCTCAAGCGTTTCGTCATGCGGGTGACCGTATCTATTATCCTTTCCGCAGCTTATAACCGCATATTTCGGATTCACGGCGTTTAAGAATTCCCATGAACTCGAGGTACTTGAACCGTGGTGTCCGCAAATTAGGACATCGGCAGTAGCGTCATATCCGCCTTCAAGTATTTTGCGTTCAACTCCCGCTTCGGCGTCTCCCGTAAAAATGAATGAGCTTTTTCTATATCCGATTTTTAGGACACCGGAATAATCGTTCAGATCTTCCCATTCGTCGCCGGCAGTCGGCGAGAAAACCTCGGCATATGCGCCTGACGGCAGCTCCAAATCGGTTTCCGAATCCAGCACACTTACCTTGACATTCTTCTCTATCAGCGCCTCGAGCATTCTTTCATAGGAATATGTCGTCGGCACTTGGCTGTCAGGGATTCTCGGCGTGAAGAATTCGCCAATCGGGAACTCTTCAATTATCATGTCCATGCCGCCCATGTGGTCATTATGCGGATGAGAGGCTATCACAATATCCAGCTCCGAAATGCCCAAATCCCTGAGATTTTCCACAAGTGAAGCCGCATATTGAAATTCACCTGTGTCAATCAGAATATCGAAGAAGCCCTCATCATCGGGAATCCTCACAAGCTGGCTCGTGCCCTGCCCCACATCGAAGCAATAAACCTTCATGCTTGAGCCCTGCGTGACCGCAGGTGGCATTACAGGCTGCGAGCTCTTCTCCGAGAATACATCGGATTTGCCATAAAAATAACCCGCAACTGCAATTATCAAAACCACCAAAAACAGCAGACTCGGTAGTTTCCTTATGCTTCTCTTATATTTCGCCATTACTTCTCCCGGCGCCGCGGATACAAACTAATTTTGCGATTCATCCTTAAAGAGATTGAAACGGAAAAGCTTTCTTTCATCGCTCTCCTTTTCACACATGATGAACGCCTCGGCAATTTTTCCGCCCTCCATGAGCGCTGTCAGCCCGACAAGCTGGCTCAGCTTGCTTCTTAGGTTCAATCTGTCTCCGTCTCGTGTCATAAGATAAACTTCACCCTCGCAGGTGTCAAGCACCTTCAAAAACTCAGGTACATCAACATCATGCAATTCCATAATCCTTAGTGACATATAGCGGCCTCCAATCATTTTAATATGCTTAATTATATCATTTCCGGCCTCATTTGACAATCAAGCAGGAATTAACATTTATATCAAAATATGGTATACTATTCATTAATATTCCAGTTTCGGAGGATTTGAATGCACACTCATATGCCAAGCGGATATATCTGCCCGTTTTGTAAGGTTGCCCGCGGTCAGCATGACGGCATTTTAACCGGCGCGTGCGAAGTGTTTTACCGCGATGATATGGTTACCGGCTTTATAAGTGCACATTTTTGGAAAAGCAATCCGGGGCATGCACTGGTAATTCCAAACGAGCATTTTGAGAATATTTTCTCGTTCCCGGACGAATACGCCCTGAGCGTCCACAGGCTTGCAAGGCAGATTGCCATAGCGATGAAGCTGACCTATAATTGCGACGGCATCTCAACGAGACAGCATAACGAGCCTGCCGGAAGCCAAGATGTGTGGCACTATCATCTCCATGTTTTTCCAAGATATGAAAACGACAAATTTTATTCGTGCAAGAAATACTATCTTGCCTCTGAAACAGAGAAGAAAGTTTATGCGGACAGGCTCAAAAATTACTTTGATAACGAGGTTGAAAATGGATTACAAAAGCCTTAAAAGCGGCACGGATATTCGCGGCGTGGCATGTGAGGGCGCGGGGTATGACGTAAATCTCACCGACGAGGTAATTGAGCGCATTGCCGCGGGCTTTCTCTGCTGGTGTGAGCATCATCTCGGCAAAAAAGCCGCCGAATTGCGCATCGCGCTCGGCCATGATTCCCGCGTTTCCGCCGACAGAATATCCGCTGCCATCAAGCGAATTTTCACAAGGCATGGCGTGACTGTTCTGGACTGCGGGCTTTCCTCCACGCCTGCGATGTTCATGGCCGTCGTCGATATTCCCTGCGATTGCTCGGTTCAGATAACCGCCAGCCACCACCCGTGGTTTCGCAACGGGCTGAAATTTTTTACGGCTTCCGGCGGCTTGGAATCCGCGGATATAAGCGAAATCCTCTCATATGCAGAGGACGGCTGCTCGCCGAAAAAAGAGCAAAGCGGAATAGTTAAAGAGTGCGCTTTCATGGAAAGATACGCGGAGATTCTCCGTGATAAAATCAAAGCAGGCATAAATGCGCAGGATTATGAAAAGCCGCTTGCGGGCTTCAAGATTGCCGTGGACGCCGGCAACGGCGCTGGCGGATTCTATGCCCATGATGTGCTTGCACCGCTTGGCGCGGATATCTCGGGCAGTATTTTCCTCGAGCCGGACGGCATGTTCCCGAATCATATCCCCAACCCCGAGGACAAAACCGCGATGGCGGCCATCACAAAGGCTGTTTTGGCCGCGCAGGCAGATTTCGGCGTAATCTTCGACACAGACGTTGACCGCGGCGGGGCGGTAGATGGCAGAGGCGAGGAAATCGGCAGAAACCGTCTTGTGGCAATCGCCGCCGCCATGGCTTTGGAGGATAATGCGGGCGGAACGGTTGTGACCGATTCCATCACGTCTGACGGGCTGAAAGCCTTTATTGAAGAGAATCTGGGCGGCAGGCATCATCGCTTCAAGCGCGGATATAAGAACGTAATCAACGAGGCAATTCGCCTGAACGCCGAGGGCATAAACACGCCTCTTGCGATTGAAACCAGCGGCCACGCGGCCTTCAGAGAAAATTATTTCTTAGACGACGGCGCCTATCTCGTCACCAAAATGATTATCAAGCTCGCTCGGCTTCGCGCAGAAAACAAGAGCTTTGAGGACATTCTCGCCCCACTTGAAGAGGCAGCTGAAGAGGCTGAAATCCGCCTGCCTATAACAGCAGCCGATTTCAAAGCTGCCGGCAATTCTTTGATTTCAGCTCTTGAAGAATACGCAAACAAAAACTCATGGCAGGTTGCCGACGACAGCCGCGAGGGTATAAGAATCACGTTCCCCGCGAATGACGGCGACGGCTGGCTCTTGCTTCGCCTCAGTGTGCATGACCCGATTATGCCGCTTAACATTGAAAGCAAAATCGCAGGCGGCACAAAGGTCATCGCGGGCAAGCTGCTTTCCTTCTTCAGCAAAACAGAGAGCGGCGGTGTGGATTCTGCCCCGCTGAAAAAATACATCGAGGTATAAAATGGCAAAGAATAAAAACGCGAAGATAATTGCGGGCAGTATGCTCGGTGCGGTCGCGGCAACGGGTCTGATACACCTTACGAGCATGCTCACTCTGGACAGAATGGTAGAATATAAGCACGCCGAGGTCTTCTCGCCTAAAATTTCCGATATGCTTGACGGCTTCAAGCTCTGCTTCATCAGCGACACTCACTTTATCGACGACGGCGCTTTGATAAGGATAGCCGAGAGAATCGAAGCGGAGCAGCCTGATATTCTCCTTCTGGGCGGCGATTTCTCCGAGGATGAGAGCATCACAAGGCGTCACCTCGCCATACTTGCTTCAATCGAAGTGCCCGACGGCATTTTTTCCGTTGACGGCAACCATGATGACCCTGAGTTTCTCTTTAATGAGATGCAGCGGCTTGACATTCTGCCGCTTCCGAACAAGGGGCTTCACCCGCGTGAGGGGCTTTATCTCGGCGGCGTGGAGGATTTCCGCAAGCGCAAGCCGGATATAGCTTTGGCTCTCTCCGAAGCAAAGGAGCGCGATTTCGTAATTTTGCTTTCGCATAACCCGGATATCGCCGCTTTTCACGACACCGAGGGAGTTGATTTAATGCTTTGCGGGCACACCCACGGCGGGCACGCCAATATCTTCGGCATGTTTTCGCCGATGCTTCAGCTTATAAGCAAAACAGGGCAGAAATATCGCGCGGGCTGGTCAGATTTGTCAACGGGCGGCAAGATGTTTGTCAGCAATGGGGTTGGCATACATCATAATCTCCCGCGGGTTTTCGCAAGACCGCAGGTAGCCTTTCTCACGCTTAAGAAAAAGTAACAGTAAATAGGCATAGAAAAGGGAGTGCTAAATGCACTCCCTGGTTTTATTGCTTTATTCGTCGTCTTCGTCTTCAATATCGTCGAAGTCAAATTCCAGAAGCGCGCCGCACTTCGGGCAATGGATTGAATCCTCCTCGAAATCCGCATCCTCCAGAAGCACCACCTCGCCGCAGTTCGGGCAGGTCACCTGAAACTCCGGAAAATCAAAATCATCGAAATCGTCGAAATCATGATGACGGCCGCAGCCGCAGCCACCTTCGCTGTAAAGCGCTTCCTCAACCTCGCCGAGGTCTTCGTCTATCTCGTCCACCGCGTCGTAGAGGTCTTCAAGACCCTCCTCAAGCTCTTCAACAGAACCCGCGAGGTCTTCGATAAGCTCCATCATCGCGTTAAGCACCTTGACCTCTTTCGACTTCGCGTCAAGCTCAAGCCCGTCCATCATTCCTCTTATGTATGCCGCCTTTTCGGCCAGCGTTCTTTCAAAATCCATAATGCTCTCCTTTGCCGCATATGCGCGGTGATTAAGCGCGCTCCATGTATTCGCCCGTCCTTGTGTCCACGCGAATCATCTCTCCTTCGTTTATGAACATCGGCACCTTGATTTCCGCCCCCGTTTCAAGCGTTGCAGGTTTTGTGACGTTCGTCGCCGTGTCGCCCTTCACGCCCGGCTCTGTCGCCGTGATTTTCAGTTCGACGAAATTCGGCGGCTCCACGCCGAAAACATTGCTCTTATACGAAAGCACCTTGCAAATCATGTTTTCCTTCACAAACTTGAAGCTGTCTCCCAGCACGTCTTTGCCTATCGGAATTTGCTCATAGCTTTCCGAATCCATGAAATAGTAGAGGTCTCCGTCATTATAGAGGAACTCCATGTCTCTTCTCTCGATGAAAGCCGAGGGGTATTTGTCGTTCGGGTTGAAGGTTCTCTCTGTAACAGAGCCTGTTATAACGTTTCTTATCTTCGTGCGCACAAAGGCCGCGCCCTTGCCGGGCTTGACATGCTGAAACTCAATTATCGAGTAGACATCTCCGTCCATTTCAAATGTCACGCCGTTCCTGAAATCACCTGCGGATACCATAAATGCCCTCCAATTTTTTAATCAAGCTAATTGTAACTTATTTTCATGCCTTTTTCAACTTATTTTTAACAAGGACTATATCTCATAGTGCGTCCACATGCTAATTATCATGACCACTTTTTCTTCATCGTTAACCTTGTATACAAGTCTGTGCTGGCGGTTTATTCGCCTTGAATACATACCTTTATACTCCCCGACAAGTTTTTCATACGGCGGGGGATTTTGAAAAGGATTTTTCTTGAGTAACTCAATCAATTTATCTGCATTAGCTTTAAGCGCAGGAATTGATTTCACTTTTTCTTTATCTTTTTGTGCCGATTTCAAAATGACTATTTTGTAATCGCTCACCATTCAAAATCCTCAAAATCCTCCGGCCCTGCATTTTTCCCTTCCGCAAGCCGCTCTCTCATTCCGGGCACAGAAGATAAAGAAATAGTCTCAATAAGTCCATTATAATCTTCTTCGCTGAGTAAAACGGCGTTCCCCTTTTTCGTGTTTACACTGATTACATCATTGAAGTCAATCGCCATATCAAGATAATTGAATACATTCTTTCTGAAATTCGTCGCGTTAGTATTAGTCATATGTATCAGCCTCCTTATATGTACATTATAACGTACACATTTGAATCCGTCAAGACCTACAACAAAATCAATTCCTTCGGGCTGTGAATTAGCGAGCGGCAGCCGGTTTCGGTTATAAGCAGCATGTCCTCGATTCTCACGCCGAACTTGCCCGGGAGATATATTCCGGGCTCGTCGGTGATGACCATGCCGGGTTCGCAGGGGGTGGGGTCAAGCTTTGAAAAGCGCGGCTCTTCATGGATTTCATAGCCCACGCCGTGACCCAAACCGTGCCCGAATCTGCCCTCGTAATCCTTGTCAATTATATCCCGAGCTATTTTATCAACCTCGCTGCCGGGCATGCCGGGCTTCACGCCGTCAATAACGGCCATGTGCGCCGCAAGCACCGTCTCATAGACCTTCTTCTGCTCATCTGAGACCTTGCCGAGCGCGACCGTGCGCGTCATATCGGAGTGAAGGCCGTTAAGCATTGCGCCTGTATCCATCGTGATGAAATCGCCCGGTTTTATCTTGTTATCCGACGGCACCCCGTGCGGCAGAGAGCTGTTCTCGCCCGCCACGACGATTGAATCAAACGCCAAATCGTCGGCGCCGTTTTTCTTCATGAAGAATTCTATCTCCAGCGCAACCTCGCGCTCTGTCACGCCCTCCTTGATATAGGGCAGAATGTGCGCAAACGCGGCGTCTGTTATCTTCTGCGCGGCCTCAATGCCCGCAATTTCTTCGGACGTTTTAATCATTCTCTGCTTGGAAATCGCTGTGTCAAGCGTTTTATCCAGCATCGCTTTCGCACCTGCTTTTTCAAGAATTCCCTCAAAACGCTTGGCAAGCGCCAGAGAAATCCCGTCCATCTCGAAGTAGACTTCCCTCACACCGTCTTGCTTCACAATCTCCGTCAGCGTTTCGCCGAAGCTTGAAACCTCCACGACTTTGCAGTTTTTTGCCTTGTTCGCGCCGGCCTCTGCATAACGAAAATCAAGCAGCAAATAGGCGGCTTTGGCCGTCAGCAGGAAAAGCCCGTCAGACGACGGAAACTGCGTGAGGTAACGTCTGTTTACGCCCGAATGCACAAGCGCCGCCTTGCCTTCATCAGTAATTATGCTTTTTTTCAATACTTCCACAGGATTCATAATTCTCCCTCTTTCCTTCGTAATTTTGCCCTGATTCCTCTTTCCAGCCTTCTTCTTATCTTAAACGAAAGCCCATCTTCAATATCAATCGGCTTCAACAGAATTGACTTCATGCCGCAGAGGTTCGCGCCGATAATATCTGTGTAAATCTGGTCGCCGATGATTACGCAGCTTCTGCGCGGCGTTTCGAGCTCCCTTGCCGCCTTGACATATCCCATAGGCAGCGGCTTATATGCCCTCGAGACGAACGGCAGCGAAATCTTCTGCGCGAACGGCTCGACTCTCTTGGCGTAATTATTTGACACAATAATGAGCCGGAAGCCTTCTGCTTCCATCTCTTTTATCCAACTCTCCACGCCGCCTGCCGGTTCATGCGAGATGTGCGAAGCAAGCGTGTTGTCAATATCCAAAAGCAGGGCTGAAACGCCGAGATTCCTGAGCATGTCGGCGGTGACGTCCGTGAGTTTATCGGCGCAAAGCGTCGGCGTCAAGAGGCCCATTTGATTCTCCTAACTATAAACAATTTGAAAAAAAGCAGGTAATACCTGCTTTCGTTTCAATCTTCTCTTTACTTAAACTTACGCTTGCGCGCGGCTTCAGACTTCTTCTTGCGCTTGACCGAGGGCTTCTCATAAGCCTCTCTTTTGCGCACCTCAGCTATAACGCCGGCTCTCGCACACTGCTTCTTGAAACGACGAAGCGCGCTGTCTAAAGTCTCGTTATCTTTTACTCTGATTTCAGCCATTTTATTCCCTCCCATCCGCCTAAAGGCAGGGGTTAATATCACAATCGAACACAAATAATTATATCCGCACAGGCGGCGATTGTCAATAGCAAATATCACTTCCCGCAAAGCATATCTGTGTTTTTATTCAATGTGAGCAAATTCCAAGAGAAAACTTGTCACATCTGTTATGTTCTCAAAAACCGGTGCTCCGGTTTTCTCGAGTGTGTCTCTGCTGTGATGCCCCGCTGCAATCAGCAGGCATCGGCAGCCTACGGCCTGTGCCACCTCAAAATCGTGCACTGTGTCGCCGATAAAAATCGCTTCGTCCGGGTTCGTTCCGCTTCGCTTGAAGAACTCCTCCGCGAGGCCGATTTTCCCCTCGGCCAAATCATCATGTATGCCCAGAATCTCGCTGAAATAGCTCTTTATCTCAAACGGCGCAATCTGCTTTTGCAGGCTCAATTGGCTTGCAGCCGAGATAATCACCTGATTCATCCCCGCGCGCTTAATCTCCTCGAGAACCTCCTGTGCGCAGCTCATCAGGCCGCATTCGGGAAGCCTGCTCTCATATCCCGCAACATATGATGCCGCTACGTCTTCATATCGCTCCTTGGTGAAATCAAGCCCGAGATTTTCATAGAATTTCTTCACCGGAAATGTAAACACGCTGAAATATCTCTCAAGCGAATCAATCAGCGGCAGGTTCCGCGCTTTGAGCATTTCGTTCTCTGTGGCTATGCAGATTTTAAGGTCATCGAACAGCGTGCCGTTCCAGTCCCATATAACAGTTTTGATGTTTTTCATAAGCCCTCCGTTTGTCTATTATACAGAAAAACCCGTCTTATTTCCACTGATGTTGACTATCTTTTTCATACGTGCTATGCTTTTGGCATTCAGTAAAGGAGGGCAAAATGAATTATAACCTGTTTGAAGGCAAGAATATTATCCTCACTGCCTGGCATGAAGGCGACGAGAAAACCGCAGCCAAGTGGCAGCTGGATGCCGAATATATGAGAAATCTTGACAGTGACATAGCCATGCCGAGAACGGAGGCGCAAATCAAGGAGTCAAGCGAAGAAATGAGCAAGTCAAAGAATGATATTGAATTTTTCATTCGGCTCAAGGAAACCGGCGAGCTCATCGGCTTTGTCGCGCTGGACGGCATTGAATGGAATAACGCTCGCTCCTCTCTTGCCATTGGCATCGGCGATAAAAAGCACCGCGGCAAGGGCTATGGCCGCGAGACTATGGAGCTTATCCTGCAATTTGCTTTTACAGAGCTTAACCTTCACCGCGTTGAGCTGAACTATTTCAATTACAACGAGAACGCCGGCAGGCTCTATGAAAGCGTCGGCTTTAAGTACGAGGGCGCTAAGCGGGATTTCGTCCACCGCGACGGCAGGTATTATGACTTGATTCTAATGAGTCTTCTGCGCCATGAATGGGAAGAGCGAAATAAAGCATGAAAAGAGCCTCCGAATTTCGGAGGCCTCTTTTTCTCTTATACAAACTCTTTTACAGCTTTCTCTATACCCTCGGCGTCAAGTCCGAATTCGTGCAGCAAATCCTTTGCCGGACCTGAATGCCCGTAGACATCTCTCACGCCAACGCGCTTCAGCGGCGTCGGGCATTTCTCCGAAAGAACCCCGGCGACGGCCTCGCCCAACCCGCCGATGATATTATGCTCCTCTACCGTAATAATTCTACCCGTCTCCTTCGCCGCCTTGATGATAAGCTCCTCGTCAAGCGGCTTTATCGTGTGAATATTGATAACCCTCGCGTCTATACCCTGCGCCGCAAGAGCCTCGGCGGCCTTCAGCGCTTCCGCGACCATCAGCCCCGTCGCGATGATTGCAATGTCTTTGCCTTCTCTCAGCGTTATGCCCTTGCCCAGCTCGAATTTGTAATCCTCGCTGTTGTTGAAGCTCTCCACCGCCAGCCTGCCCAGGCGCAGATATACCGGGCCGGCATACTCCGCCGCGGCTTTCACAGCCGCCTCCGTCTCATAGTGGTCTGCGGGGTTAAGCACCACCATGCCGGGAATCGTCCGCATCAGCGCGATGTCTTCGTTGCACTGGTGAGTCGCGCCGTCTTCTCCGACGGATATGCTCGCGTGCGTGCCCACCACCTTCACGTTGAGGTGCGGATACCCGACCGAATTCCTCACCTGCTCAAAGGCCCTGCCGGCCGAGAACATCGCAAACGACGCAGCAAACGGAACCTTGCCGCAGGTGGCAAGCCCCGCCGCCACACCAATCATATTGGCTTCGGCTATGCCGGCATTGAAGAATCTTTCGGGGTATTTGTTCTTGAATATTACGGTCTTCGTCGCCTCTGCGAGGTCGGCGTCTAAAACGAGTATATCAGGGTTCGCTTCGGCAAGCTTCGTCACGGTTTCGCCGAAGCTGTCTCTGGTCGCCTTATTTATAATCTCACGCATCACTGCACCTCCAGATTCTCAAGAGCCTTGTTCAGCTCCTGCATCGCAATCTCAAATTCCTCGGCATTCGGCGCTTTTCCGTGCCAGCCCGCCTGATTCTCCATAAATGAAACGCCTCTGCCCTTTGTTGTGCGCGCGATAATCGCCGTCGGCTTGCCCTTGACTGCTCTCGCTTCCTTGAAGGCGGCGTCTATCTCGCCTAAATCATGTCCGTCTATTTCAATCACGTGGAAGCCGAACGCCGCCATCTTGGAGTCAAGCGGCTCGGGCCCGCAGACGTCTTTCGTGAAGCCGTCTATCTGAAGCCCGTTCACGTCAATAATCAGCGTGAAGTTATCAAGATTCTTGTGCGCGGCGAACATTGCCGCCTCCCAAACCTCGCCCTCCTCGCTTTCGCCGTCGCCAAGCAGCGCGTAGACCCTGTAGTCCTTGCCATCCAGCTTTCCCGCAAGCGCCATTCCGCACGCCGCGGAAACTCCCTGCCCCAGCGAGCCTGTGCTCATATCCACGCCCGGCGTGCCCTTCATATCAGGGTGGCCCTGCAAAAATGAATCGATATGGCGCAGTGAATCCATCTCGCTTTCCGCGAAATATCCTCGCTCTGCAAGCGCGGCATAAAGCGCGGGCGCACAGTGGCCTTTGGAGAGAACAAAACGGTCTCTGTTCGGGTCTTTCGGATTCAGCGGGTCGATGTTCATCTCCCTGAAGTAGAGATAAGCGAGAAGCTCAGCCGTGCCAAGCGAGCCTCCCGGGTGCCCCGATTTCGCCGCGAAAACGCCCCTGATTATGCCGAGCCTGATTTTCGCCGCACGAAGCCTGAGGTCCTTCATTTCCTGTTCTGTCATGTTTTCAGCCTCCTCTTTAATATAATAAAATATAGCTATGCTTTCGATATGCTCTTCTTACGCTGCTTCATATATTTTACAAGGAAAACAATAATCACAATTACGCATGAAAGCGTCTGTGCAATGGTTATTCTCACCGTCTGCATCTCGTCAGCACCGGAAGCCGTCACCACATGAAGCAGGTTGACAATCGCATTATTCACGAAATGCGCTGCCATGCCGAACCACAGCGAACCCGTCAGCTTATATAACAAGACATACTGAATTCCGCCAAGCAAGCTCGTCCCGACGAGCATCAGCCCCATCATCAGCGCGCCGGGCAAGCTTTGCTCCCCGTCTATTACGTTGCGCGCGGGTTGTGCTATATGCCAAAAGCCGAAAAGCAATGATGAAAACAGGCATGCCTTGATGAAGGAGAATCTTTCCTCGCCAAGCCTCATGAACAGCCCGCGGAAAACTCCCTCCTCCATAATAACGTTAATGATATTGCCGGCTATGCAGATTAACACAAGCAGCGCGCCGCTCTCCATCGCGCGATTTCCCTGAGCGGAATAACTCGTCACATAGAACTGCAGGTCAAACGTGCTTCCCGACGAAAGCAACAGAATAATCTCCGTGCCGTACGCCACGGCATAAACCGCCAGTCCGAACAGTAACCCAAAGCAGAGCCACTTTATCACACCCTTTGCCTTGAAGCCGATGTCGCCCCACTTATATTGAAGCGCCCACAGCGCCAATGCCAGAAGCCCTATGCCGATTACTTTATGGATAAAATTCTCGCCTATGAAGCTTTCATCTGTTCTAATAAAGATGTACTCAATCGCCCTGAAAATGAAGCATACAAGGTAAAATACGAAAATAAAGATTATCGGGCGCTTTCTAAGTGCTGACATATTTCCCTCCGCAATTAAACATTTTTGCTCTTACTTCCTCACGAAAACGCGCTTCGGCATTTTGCATACGGGGCAAAGCCAATCCGC
>DBCZ01000055.1:13682-15538 GCA_002293315.1 Ruminococcaceae bacterium UBA945 | reverse complement strand
AAGCTCTCGCCGCTTGATTTGTCAAACGTGCCGCCCGGCGGCATGTAGGTCGGCGATTTCTTCGGCGAAGTGCCCTTCAAAACGTCGATGTAATAATCATAGGTCATCGGCGTGCCAATTGCCTCATCGCTTCCCGCCGTGATTTCCGCCACATACAGCACCTCCGTGCCCGTTTCAGCCTTGCTCACCACCTTACACAGGAACCAGCAGCACGTGTTTTCCTTGATTACCGGCACGCCCTCGATAAGCACCTTATGGCGGATATTCTCAAGCTTATCTATATTTTCGCCTGAATTGAATCCCAGCGCGCCTACCACCGTGCCCGGGGTGTCCTCAGAAAGCACCGAGATTGAGAAAATTCCGGTGTTTTCAATACAGCTGTAGCTGAAATTGCTTTTGTTCATGCTCACCGCGATACGCTGCGGGGTCGCATTGGAAATCTGCATGACGGTATTGACGATGCAGGCCGAGGCCTTTGAGCCCGCCTTCACGCCTATTGCGTACATTCCGTAGGTCAGATTGCTGAGGACATATGGATTCATTTTTCTTCCTTTCTTCGGCATAGTCAGCTACCAATAGCTCAACTTTCCTGCCCTTTTATATTATCCCAGTAGGCCTTGAAGGCCTGCTCGTTTTTGTTGTCGCCGTATTCATAATATTTCACACCGAGAAGCTCATCGGGCAGATACTGCTGCTTGAGCCAATGGTTCGGATACATATGCGGATACTCGTAGAACTGCCCCTTTTTCGCGACGTCATCACCGTCATAATGCTTATTCTGAAGATTACGCGGAATGCTGCCGATTCTACCTTTCTGAACGTCTGCCATTGCTGTGCCCAATGCACCCGGGGCGGAATTCGACTTCGGCGCGTTGCAGACAAGCACCACCGCGTCACTCAAAGGCATAATCGCCTCCGGCATTCCCACCATCATCGCCGCATCTACCGCCGCCTTGACAATCGGGATTATCATCGGATATGCGAGCCCAACGTCCTCGCACGCGCAGACCATCAGTCTGCGGCATGCAGAGGGCATATCTCCCGCCTCGAGAAGCCGAGCAAGATAATGCAGCGCCGCGTCGCTGTCTGAGCCGCGCATGGATTTCTGGTAAGCTGAGAGAATATCATAATGCTCGTCGCCGCCCTTATCGTAGCGCAGCGCGCTTTTCTGCGTCAGCTCACGCGCCGCTTCCATCGTAATGCTGACCTTGTCCGCGGAATTATCCGATGCTATATATGAAAGCTCAACGGCATTGAGTGCCTTGCGCACATCGCCGCCGCACGCGCGTGAGATGTATTCCGCCACGCCGTCTTCAAGCGTGATTTCTCTCCCTTTTTCTTCCGCGAGAAAGATAAATGCGCGCTCAACCGCCTTTTCGACCTCCTCTTTCTCAACGGGCTTGAACTCAAACACCGTCGAGCGCGAGAGAATTGCGTTATACACATAAAAATACGGGTTCTCCGTTGTGGAGGCAATCAGTGTTATACTGCCGTTCTCGATGAATTCCAAAAGCGTTTGCTGCTGCTTTTTATTAAAATACTGAATCTCGTCTAGATACAGCAAAATCCCGTTCATCGCCTCAAACGTGCCGATTGAAGAAATCGCGTCCTTTATGTCGGCTGTCGAAGCCGTCGTGCCGTTCAGCTTGACGAGATGCATGTTCGTGTTCTTCGCAATAATAGAGGCAACCGTTGTTTTCCCTATGCCTGACGGGCCGTAAAAAACCATGTTCGGAATATCACCTGACTCAATTATCTTCCGCAGGGCCTTGCCCTCGCCGAGGATATGCCTCTGCCCGACGACCTCGTCAAGCGTCTGCGGCCTTATTCTGTCAGCAAGCGGTGCCGGCATGATT
>DBCZ01000055.1:0-13662 GCA_002293315.1 Ruminococcaceae bacterium UBA945 | reverse complement strand
AAAAATAGGCAAAAGATATTTTGCAAATGAAAACCCCCTAAAAGGGGGTTAGTTTTATTTATACAGCGGATATCTCTCACAGATGGAATTCACCTTTGCTCTGATTTCATCGGCTTTCGCTTCAAAATCGTCGCCCATCGTCATGGAAATGCACTCAGCGATGATGTCCATGTCGGCTTCATTCAGCCCTCTGGTTGTGACGGCAGGTGTGCCGAGGCGCACGCCGCTTGTCACGAACGGGCTTCTCTTCTCGGCGGGGATTGTGTTCTTGTTGGCTGTGATATACACCTCGTCGAGCCGCCTTTCAAGCTCCTTGCCTGTCAGCTCGCCCTCGGATAAATCCACAAGCATGAGGTGATTGTCTGTGCCGCCCGAAACGAGCTTCACTCCCCTTTTGAGCAGCCCCTCTGAGAGAGCCTTCGCGTTCTTTACGACTCTGTGGCTGTATTCGGCAAAGGCCGGCTGAAGCGCCTCTCCGAAGCACACCGCCTTCGACGCTATGATGTGCATCAGCGGGCCGCCCTGCGTGCCGGGGAAAATCGCCTTGTCTATTGTCTTGGCATACTCCTCCTTGCAGAGAATGAGGCCGCCCCTCGGGCCGCGCAGCGTCTTATGCGTCGTCGTGGTCACAACGTCGGCATACGGCACGGGGTTCGGGTGGTCGCCTGCCGCGACGAGCCCGGCAATATGCGCCATGTCAACCATCAAAATCGCGCCGACGGCATCCGCCACCTCGCGGAATTTTTTGAAATCTATCTCCCGCGGATAGGCGCTTGCCCCCGCCACAATCAGCTTGGGCTTGACCTCTTTGGCCTTATCCATCAGCTTTTCGTAATCTATTCTGCCCGTTTTTTCGTCCACGCCGTACGCCACGAAATTATACATCGCACCGGACATATTCACCGGCGAGCCGTGCGTTAAATGTCCGCCCTCGGCGAGATTCATACCCATCACGGTGTCGCCCGGCTTCAAAAAGGCAAAGTATACAGCTATGTTCGCCTGTGCGCCCGAATGCGGCTGCACGTTCGCGTGGTCTGCCCCGAAGAGCCTGCACGCGCGGTCTCTGGCTATATCTTCAACGACGTCAACGCACTCACAGCCGCCGTAATATCTCTTTCCGGGATAACCCTCGGCATATTTATTCGTCAGCACCGTTCCCATCGCCGCCATAACCGCGGGCGAAACGATGTTTTCAGAGGCTATAAGCTCAATGTTTCTCTGCTGGCGGCGAAATTCCTTTTCCATCGCATCGCCGAGCTCCTTGTCTTTTCCCTGCACAAAGCCGATTGTATCCATCATATCGTTGAACATAAATTCTCTCCATTCATTTTGTTTTCATTTTAGCTAAGTAAAGTATATATTGAAATCAAAGATTTTACAACCACAATCGAACTAAATAAAGCAACAGCATATGCACCGGATAAAAAATATATGCCAGATATTTCGGCAGGTAAAAGCCTTTTTTTCCGTTATAGAGAACTATCGGTATTGCAGCAAAAATTGCGGGCCACTGCGCAGCAAAGGGCTGCCTTGAGTTATATAAATCATAGGCGAGATTCGACGCAAACAGAGACGCGGGCAGCAAAATGCGGTTTTGTCTGAATAGATAGAACAGCACCGTCATTAGAATTCCGTAGAAGCCGTAGCTGAAATGCAGCACCTGAGAAAGCACAAACGCTGCGGGGATGCCCAGCGCGAAAAGATATTTCCCCTCCACCGTCTTTTTGACGCAGATAAGCGCCGCAAGCGCCAGCAAAAGCTCAAACATGATATTCTGGCTTTGGAATTCGAGAATCACCCCTCGTGTGAAAAGGTCATGCGGGATTTCAGAAGCCACGGCGAAAACCGCGAGGCGCAGAGCATATTTCTTCACATCTCTCGTATGAAAAAATCCCTCCGCCAGCAAAAAGCAAAAAAGCGGAAAGCATATCCTGCCGATGTATCTCAGAACCGGATACTGCGGCAAAAACAAAAACCCGATATGGTCAATCACCATTGTGATTATCGCGACAAGCTTCAAAACAGATGCTGACAAATCCCCACCCCCTCTAAGAGATTTTAACACGCAATCCGTTTAAGGTAAAGAGGAATTGTCAAAGCTGCTTTTTTACTGTAAAATGGAAAAAGAATTTATCGAGGTGATTTTATGACGAAAAAGGAACGCGCGCTTTCATGCGTTGAGGCGTTGAAAAAGGAATATCCCGATGCCATTTGCTCGCTTGATTATCCCGACCCCCTCCAGCTTCTCATCGCCACGCGTCTGGCCGCGCAATGCACCGACGAACGAGTGAATATGGTCACGCCGACTCTTTTCGCGAGGTATCCGGACGTTTATGCCTTTGCCGAGGCGGATGTTGAAGAGGTGGGCAAAATGATTCATTCCTGCGGCTTCTACCGCACCAAAGCAAAGGATATAGTCGAGCTTTCAAAAATGCTTCGTGATGATTACGGCGGCGTTGTACCTGATACAATCGAAGAGCTTACGAAGCTCCCCGGCATCGGCAGGAAAACAGCTAATCTGGTCGTCGGGGATATTTTCGGCAAGCCTGCTGTCGTAGTGGATACTCACTGCATAAGGCTTTCTAACCGCATAGGCCTCACGGCGAATAAAGAACCCGTAAAGATAGAAAACGACCTCAGAGAGCTTCTTCCGCCGGAGGAATCGAACAACTTCTGCCACAGGCTTGTGCTGCACGGCAGGGCAGTCTGCTCCGCCAGGGCGGCGCACTGCGAAGAATGCTGCATCAGCGGTTTCTGCAAATCGGCGTTTCATGTGGAAATCCCGTCGCCGAAGAAAAAGGCTTGACATAAAGTGTGCTTTAATCCGTATAATACACGGGAACATAAACAAAAGGAGAACAACATATGGAAAAATCCAAGGTATTCTACACTGATTTCCGCGCAGACTGGAATGAAAACGTCCCGCAGAAGCTCATGAGGCTTATCACCACCGCCGGCATCGGCGACATTGACTTCAAGAACCACTTCGCCGCAATAAAAATTCATTTCGGAGAGCCGGGCAACCTCGCATTTCTGCGCCCCAACTTCGCGAAGGTGGTGGCAGATAAAATCTATGAGCTGGGCGGAAACCCGTTTTTAACGGACTGCAACACGCTCTATGTCGGCAGGCGCAAGAACGCGCTCGACCACATCGGCGCGGCGCAGGAAAACGGCTTCAATGAATATACAACGGGCTGCCATGTTATCATCGCCGACGGGCTGAAGGGCACAGACGAAAGCCTGGTGCCGGTTGACGGCGATTACGTCAGAGAGGCAAAAATCGGCCGCGCAATTATGGACGCAGACATCATCATATCGCTCAATCATTTCAAGGGACATGAATGTACCGGCTTCGGCGGCGCGCTGAAGAACCTCGGCATGGGCTGCGGCTCGCGCGCGGGCAAGATGGAAATGCACAACGCCGGCAAACCCGAGGTAGACCAAAGCCTCTGCATCGGCTGTGCAAGATGCATGAAAGACTGCGCCCACAGCGCGATTACCATCACCGATAGAAAGGCTTCGATAAATCACGATAACTGCGTGGGCTGCGGCAGATGCATCGGGCGCTGTCCGGTAGACGCCATTTCAGCGCCGGGCGACGAGGATAATAACATTCTCAACTGTAAAATCGCGGAGTATACGAAGGCCGTCATCGACGGCAGACCTAACTTCCACATAAATATCGTTATGGACGTTTCGCCTTACTGCGACTGCCACTCCGAAAACGACGCGCCAATCACGCCGGACGTCGGCATGTTCGCTTCGTTTGACCCCGTCGCACTGGATATTGCCTGCGCAGACGCCGTCAACGCCATGCCCGCGCTTGAGGGCTCTGTTCTCGGCGAGCGCGAACATATTCACCACGACCACTTCACAGACACTCACCCCGAAACGAACTGGATGAGCGGCATCGACCACGCTGTGAAGCTCGGCGTAGGCAGCAAGGAGTATGAGCTTATAAAAATCTAGCATTTATCTATATTTGCAGTGTGTAAAGGCGGAGAGCTTCACTCTCCGCCTTTTATATTCCCAATGCTTCCTTTGCGAGCCTGTCGGCCTCGTCATTGTATCTGTCGCCGGAGTGGCTCTTCACCTTGACGAATGTGAGCTTCAGCCGCTCTCTCGCCTCGGCACAAAGCCGTGCGTAGGCTTTTGTTCCCGCCTTGTTGGCTTTCCATTCACCTCTTGCCCATTTTGCGACGCCCTCATAATCATGGTGGATTTCAAGCTCGGGAATCCCCTTCTCAAGCGCGTATGAAATCACCGAGGCAGCACCCATGATTTCTCCCGCCACATTGCGCATATCGCTCATTTCAGGGTCAGCGTATTTCTTTGAGAAAAGCGATTTTTCATGCTCGTAAAACAGCACCGCGCCACATGAAAACTCATGCGTCGCAGGCGAATAGCTGCCGTCAATATACGCTATGGCGGCGCCCTCTTTATATGGGATTTCCTCAGGCTTTTCGAGCTTCACGGTGCTGCCGCTGTCAGTGCCGTTGATATACGCCTCGGCATCCTTTATCGAGGAGAAGCTCTTATACTCGGCGCCGCTTACGCCGTCAATCTGCTCTTTGCAGTCTTCCCAAGTGAGGAAAACTCCCCTTGTTCTGCCTTTTTTCACGGCATAATACTTTTTTGCCATCTTCCCCTCCGCCAATCTCTTTATCGAGAGTATAACACATTGCTTGCCGGACATACAAGATGTAGTTTTCCCGCGGCTTTCCACTATCTGAACAAGCTGTGAACGATAGCTGAATTTTTGCGCTTTCTTATCTTGAAACGGTTGACTATCCGCTGTTAAGCAAGTACAATATTTAGAGTGCAAATCGCTTTCATGAAAAGAGAATTCTCAATGAAAAAACTTTCACTAATTCTTGGTATAACCTTGCTCCTGGCCGCTGTCGCAGGCTGCTCAGAGCCTGATATTTCCGCTGCCGGTCTTGGCAGAAGCACGGGACTCGGCAGAAGTGTTTCCGCTTCATCTGCACCCGCCGAGGAAGCCTCTTCTCTTCCCACCTCCTCGCCTCAAATCAGCGTGCGGACAGAGGTCGCGAGCGAGACTTCAGAGCCTCCGCGGGAAACCGCTGCAGTTGTTTCTGAAACGGCGGTATGGAGCGCACTTTCAGATGCCGAGCAAATCGGCATTCTGAGCGTCGGGCAGGAGGTTGAGATAGTTGATATTCCCGAAACCTTTTGGTGTGAGATAAAAACCGGCGCCTTAAGCGGCTATGCCTACACCGGCAATTTGCAGCGTGACGGCGGCACACTTCTTGCGCACGAGCTGAATGAGAAAATCGCCGCGTTTGAAGATGAATACAGCAATGGCAGATACTGGAACCACATGGGATATGAGGCGGAGGGTTATTATCCCTATACCGTCACCGACATCCCCTGTGAGCATTCCGATTTGGGTTATGACTACTGTAATTATTACGACGGCGCCACGCTTCTTCTATTTCCGCAATACGCCTCGCTCACGCAGTGCTTCGGCTTTGCCAGCCTGATGAGCGACTCCGTTTTCGGCGAAACCGCACCGATAAGCACATTTTACGATGCCGCCGCTCTTCATATCGGAGACCAGATTCGATTCACATATTATGAGCATTCAGTCACCGTAATCGGCATGGATGAAAGCTCTGTCACCGTGGCCGAATGCAACAGGAATTACGACGACTGCCTGATTGAATGGGGGCGCGTCATCACATTTGATGAGCTCAAAACCGATTACGGTTACGGCGGTGCGGAGTATATCACGCGTTATCCCGCAGAGCCTTCTCCGAATGAGAGAACAGTGATATACGATGAATATCAGAATTATTAAGGAAAAACGCTCTTTTATGTTGATATATTGTGGTTAGTGTTGTATAATGCCATATGTATAGTATTTAATCACTCGGGCAACTGCCCGATGGCGACGCCCTGTGGCAGCGGCGATATTACATTCGATTTTACAATTTCTCCGCAAGTGCGGCACAACTGCGATACAACTCTTTGCTATGATTATGTCTGATTTCGTTCATCGGCAAATTAAAACCTTTTGCATTTTGTTTTTCATGGTCTTATATAGGTATAGGAGGCGCATATGAGCGACGATTTCGAGAAGAACCGCGACGGCGGAAATAACGAAAACGATAATTCCATGGGCGGGCTGTTCGATAAGCTGAACAGCATGTCCGGCGGTTTGTCGTCTTCTTCTGAATCTGCCGCCCCTTCCTCTGAAAGCGCCGCAGACGCCGGTAAATCCGAAAGCAATACGGGAGGAGAAAAATCTCCCGATATTTTTATGCCCGAAGATGGTGACAAGAAGGGCAGCAAGGAAATTGATAAGTCTAAAGAAAAAAAGATAGGTAAAATTGACATCGGCGACCTCAAAAGTGCCTTTGATACCGGCAAACAGCCTATTGTAAAGCCCGTTGAGGTCAAGGCTGCTCCTCATGCGTCAAAGGAAACGACTTCAGCCAAAACAGAGGCCGCGAAAAAACCGGCGAAGCCTCCTTTGGCGCCCGTAAAGGTTGATTTGCCCAAGAAGGCAGTCCCGGCGAAATCTGCGCCGCCTGCTTCAAAGCCGGAGAGTAAGCCTCCCGTGCCAGCCGTTCCCGCACCAAAGGCCGCTCCCGCTTCGCCTAAGGCTGCGCCCACGGTTCAGTCAAAAGAGGCGAAAGCGCCTGAAAGCAAGCCTCTTGTCCAACGCGTTTCGGGCTTGACGGCTAAGCTGCCCACGCTTTTCAAGCGAAATAAAGTTGAAGCCCCTGCGGATATTTCAACAAGCACGAAGCCGGCGGCAAGCGCTCCCGTAAGCGATGCAAATGCTCCGGCAACACCGGTGAAATCCGCCGAGGCAAAGCCGAAAACTCCTGCTGTACAGGCTTCTCCGGCAGTTCCCGTGACAAGAAGGCCGGTTGCGTCAAATGAGAATCCGCCTGTAAAAACTCCGGCGGTAGCGACCCCTGCCCCCAAGGCTGCTCCTGCTGTTCAGCCGGTTGAGCCGAAGGCTCCCGAAAGCAGACCGCTTGCTCAGAAAGTTTCGGGCTTGACGGCGAAGATTCCCGCGCTCTTTAAGCGTGACAAGGAAAACAGTGCTGCAAATGCGCCCGCCGCAGAGGTGAAGCCGCCGGCGAAGCCCGCTCTTCCGCAACCACCAAAACCGACTAATTCGGCGACAGCCAAGCCGCCTGCTCCTCCGGCATCTGCACCTCAAAGCCAGGGAAAGAGGTTTTTGCCCGAAAGTGCAGCTCCGGCTCCGCAGAGAGCCCAGCTTGAAAATAAATACGCGCCCACGATTCAGCCCGTTGTGAAGCGGCGCGACATAAAGAAGAAGCAGAAGATGAGCGGCGGCAAAAAGGCAGCCATCGCTGTTGCAATAGTTGCAGGCTTGGCGGCAATCGGCGCGGGGCTTTGGTTTTTCCTGTTCAAGGATATGCTCGCCACGCAGAGCTCAGACCCCGTCTTCGTGACGTCCGTCGGTCAGCTTGCGGGGATGGATATGGGCACAAATCCGCGCTATTCGGCTGTCGTAGACCCGCAGAAGAGCGTGGATGTCACAAAGGACGACACAAAGCAGATCGCTGAGTATTTCGTCGATGTGGGCGACGAGGTTCAGGAGAGTACGCCACTTTTCTCGTATAACACGGAAGACATGCAGCTCAGCCTGACGCAGGCCGAAATTGATCTCGAGGGAATAGCGAATAGAATCACGACGCTGAAATCTCAAATCGCCGACCTCGAAAAACAGCGTGAGAAAGCACCCGCAGATGAAAAGCCTTCTTACACGCTTCAGATTTCAACCGCACAGCTCGACGTTAAAACAGAGGAATATAATTCTTCTCTCAAAAGCGCCGAGATTGATAAAATCAAGCTTGATATTGAAAACGCGGAGGTTCTTTCCCCCGCCGCAGGCGTGATAAAGGAAATGAACAAATCCGCTCAGACAGACCCGATGACGGGCCAGCCGAAGCCGTTTATAAGCATAGTAGCCAGAGGTGATTACAGAATCAGAGGCACGGTAACCGAACTGAACATCGCGGACATTACCATCGGGCAAAGCGTGATTGTCCACTCCAGAGTGAACCCCGATGAGACGTGGCAGGGCACGGTTGAGTCAATCGACATGGAAAACCCTGTTTCAGGGAATGGCAACGACATGATGGTCTATAATGCCGGAGGAGATCAAAGCAATCAAAGCTCAAAGTATTACTTCTATGTTGTTTTACAGGATTACACCGGCCTTATGCTCGGTCAGCACGTTTACCTTGAGCCTGACACAGGTATAGACACCACCGATCGCACGGGAATCTGGCTGCCCTCGTTCTATATCGCGCATGACGAAAGTATGGATTTCGTCTGGGCAAGAGACCCCGAAACAGAGAAGCTTGTCAAGAAAGAGGTCATCATCGGTGAATTCGACGACGAGAGCGACCTCTGTCAGATAATTTCCGGCGTTGTTCCGGAGGATTACATAGCATACCCGAACGACGAATATATTGAGGGCATGCCCACAACGATTGACAGATACTCCGCGCCCGACGCAGACCCGAACGCCCCGATTGATATGCCTGAGGGCGATGCGGGAATTGACACCGGCATGATTGGCACACCCGAAGGTGACGATTTCACTGATGACGGCCTCACTGATGATGGCCTCACAGATGACGGCATGACGGACAATGGCTTGAATGACGACGTCACAATCACCACGCCCGAGGGCGGAGATGAGTATGGCTATTACGATGATGACGGCAACTTCGTTCCGATGGAAAACCCTGACGCGGGCATAACTGATGACGGCATCACGTTTTACGATGAATCCGGATTAGGATAAAATTCATTTGAAAGGCAGCGCAATGGCAGACACGCAGAGTATGCACGCGAGGAGCGTGAAATCTGATATTATGCTTGATTTGAAGCATATCACGAAAACATACACGCAGGGACGGCTCGACGTTCCTGTGCTTAAAAACGTGTCTTTTTCTATTGCGCAGGGCGAATACGTCGCGATTATGGGACCCTCGGGTTCAGGCAAAACCACGCTGATGAACATCATCGGGTGCCTTGATTATCCCACCTCGGGGCAATATCTTCTCGACGGCGAAGACGTATCAGAATATAGCGAAACGAAGCTTGCTGACGTCAGGCTAAACAGCATTGGCTTCGTTTTTCAAAGCTTTCATTTGCTTGCAAGGCAGAGTGCGCTTGATAACGTCGCGCTTCCGCTTTTATATGCGGGTGTCAGAAAAAGCGACCGGGATGAAATCGCTAAAAATGCGCTGGAGACTGTAGGCCTTGGTGACCGGCTGGATTTCAAGCCGAATCAGCTTTCCGGCGGGCAATCGCAAAGGGTGGCAATCGCGAGGGCGATGGCTAACGCTCCGAAGATTCTGCTGGCCGACGAGCCCACCGGCGCACTTGATTCCACCTCCGGCGAGCAGATTATGGAGCTTTTTCAGATGCTCAACAACGAGGGCGTCACCGTAATCATGATTACACACGACAGCGAAATCGCGCAGCACGCAAAGCGCGTTTTGCGCTTGAAGGACGGGCGCCTTGTGGATAAGCGAGGGAATTTCATCGCCCCGGAAACAATGGAAGAAGAGCTGGGCATCGAAGCTCCGCCCGAAGAGGCTCTTGATGAAGCTCCGCCGAAGCCCAAAAGAAAAACTGCGCTTGCTCCCGCTGCGGAGGTTAAGCCAGCGCCGCAGGTAAAACCTGCGCCAAGGCAGCCCACAGCGGCTTCATTTGCCGGCGAGCCCAAGGCTAAGCCAGTGGATATTGAGGCTGTTTTTAATCCCGAGGCGGCAAGAAAAAAGGATTCCACCCGAAACGGGGGTGAATCCTCGTGAGAAACGTGAACAGAACCCGCAAGAGGATTATCATCGCCTGCGTGGCTTTAATCGTTGCCGCCGCTGTCGGCATCGGAATCTGGCTTTACGTGCAGTATCAGAATGACCAGAAGACGGTGGAGGTAATCCCCGTCAGCAATGCGATGTCTTATTATTACGGCGACCAGACCTATTCCAGCGGTATGGTCATGAGCGACTATGTTCAGGAGCTATACCCCGATTCGCAAAAGCAGATAAGCGAAATCTTCGTCATGGAGGGCGATTCTGTTAAAATCGGCGACCCGTTGCTTCAATATGACAAAACGAAGCTGGAGCTTGACGTCGAGCGCACCAAGCTGGATATTCAAACGGTGGACGAAAAGATTGCTACGGCGCAAAATCAGCTGAGAAGGCTGCAGAACACCAAGCCGGCGACCACACCAACCGCCCCGCCGCCTGTGATTATTGACCCCGACCCAAGCGAGCCGGACGACCCCACTCCGACGCCTTCGCCCACACCCATCCCCTCGCCGACCGCGACCGTGAATGATATAATCGACGAGAACGCCGTTCCATATAAGGGCTCCGGTACGTCTGATGACCCGTATGTATATCTCATTAAGCCCTCTACGAAAATAACGCCCGAGTTTTTGATGCAGCTTTTCGGGCTTGAGGCGAGGAAAGATCCAATTGATCCTGAAAACACGATAACAGAGCCTTTCGCGGCCGTTTTTGAGGTGCGCAAGGGAAACTCCAATTTCGGCGATTTAGTTGCCAGCTTTTCACTTGACGGCACCCAGTGGAGTGGTGAAATCAACGCGCCGCTTCCGCCTGAAATCCCCACGGGAGACGATAATCTCATCGAATGGATTGATAAGGCTCAGCCGTTTTTCGCCACACCCACGCCTACTCCCACTCCCTCACCGAGCGGCAATAACTATGACAGCATGGGCTACACCGCCGATGAGCTGAAGCAGATGATTGCCGACAAGCAGGCGGAAATCGCGGAGCTGCAGGTGCAGAAGAAACAGGCAGACTTAAACCTTAAAAGAGCTGAGCTTCTTCTCAAGAATTCCACGGTGCTTTCATCCATTGACGGCGTCGTGAAAGAGCTGCTTGACCCTGCGGAAGCCATCCAGTCGAGCAAGCCGTTCATGACAGTTTCCGGCGAGAACGCTTTCTATCTGCACGGCACGATAAGCGAGAATCTGCTCGGCATGATAAACGTCGGCGATACTGTCAGTGCGATGTCATGGGAGACGCAAACAAACTATGAAGCGCAGATTGTGAGCATAAACGATTACCCTCAGGAGGGTGGCTACAGTTACGGCGGCGGCAACCCGAACAGCTCAAACTATGAGTTCATCGCCGTTTTGAATAACACCGAGGGGCTTTATAATAATATGTATCTCGAAATCACGATGCAGGTGCCGAGCTCCGGCAGCATGGATGCGCTGTATATCCAAAAGATGTATGTGCGCGATGACGACGGCGGCAGCTATGTGATGATGGCCGGACCGGACGAAGCCCGCCTGATAAAGAAATACGTCGAGACGGGTAAAATCATTGACGGCGGATATTCCGTTGAGATTCTTTCCGGATTGGCAATGGAGGATTACATCGCTTTCCCGTATGGAAAAGACGTGAAAGAGGGCGTGCGCACCGTGCTTCAGGGCACGACGGAAGCGCCTGTTGTAAACGGCGGCACAGAAAGCGGTGCTGAAAGCATTGGAGATGATGCCGCTGTTGAGCCCGCAGGCGACATAGATACAGGGAAAGGGGGCTTGCTCAGATGATTGAAAACATCAGGCTCTCTTTTCAAGGGATATGGTCGCACAGAATGCGCAGCTTTCTCGCCATGCTCGGCATAATCATCGGCATCGCCTCCATCATCTCAATCGTTTCTACGATTCAAGGCACTAACGAGCAGATAAAGCAGAATCTTGTCGGCTCGGGCAACAACGTGGTGCGTGTGCAGATTTATCAAGACGATTACCTCTATGAGGTCTCGTGGAACGGCCTGCCCGCCGGCTTCACCCCGATAAGTGACACAACATTTACTGATTTGCAGACAATTCCCGGCGCAGACGCCGTCTCAATTTACAACCGCCGCTCAGACTACGGCAACGCCATTTATTACAAGGACAGCCAGCTGCAGGGCTGTGAGGTTTTCGGCATTACTCCTGATTATTTCACAACCATCGGCTATAATGTGCGGCGCGGCAGGGGCTTTGTGCCGAAGGATTTCGACGATTTCCGGCAGGTCATGATAATTGATAACACCGTCGCGCAATCGCTTTTCTACGGCGACGACCCCATCGGCAAAACGGTGGAATATCTCTCCACGGCATATGTCATCGTCGGTGTTGTTGAAGAGAGCCGCGAGTTTGAGCCGGTCATCAATTCAGTTGACGATTATTACACTTATAATCAAAACAGCATGGCGGGCAAGGTCTTTATTCCGAAGGTGAACTGGCCGGTACCGTTTGCATATGACGAGCCCGAGGAGGTGGCCATAAGGTGCGCCACCACCGATGACATGAGCTTCGTCGGAAACGAGGCGGCTGATATTCTCAATGGAACAAAGCAAAACGAAACGATTTCCTATAAAGCCGAAAACCTGCTTCAAAAGGCAAAGGAGCTTCAGGATTTGAGCAACGCCACGAACCAGCAGCTCATATGGATAGCGAGCATTTCCTTGCTTGTCGGCGGCATCGGGGTTATGAATATCATGCTCGTCACCGTAACGGAGAGAACGCGTGAAATCGGCCTCAAAAAAGCCATAGGTGCTAAGAAGGGCAGAATCCGCGGGCAATTCCTTACGGAAGCCGCAGTGCTGACGAGTATAGGCGGCGTGTTCGGCGTAGGCGCAGGCATAGGCATGGCCCAGCTCATCTCGCAGGTGACGGAGACGCCTGTTTCCATAAATATCCCGTCTATCGGGCTATCAGTCGCTTTCTCAATTGCCATCGGTGTAATTTTCGGCATTCTTCCCGCTATCAAGGCTGCCAACCTCAATCCAATTGACGCACTTAGACACGAATAGGTACAATTGACAATTCATAATGAATAATTGACAATTAAGAGCTTTTCTCGACCAAAACAAGCTAAAGCGCAGAAGAGAATTTTTCCTCGAAAAAGAATTCATCTTCTGCGCTTTTTATTTTCAAAAATTATCAACTGTCTATTGTCAATTGCCCTAATTGGGGTTTGAAATATCTATTTCGCCGGAGAGAATTGCCTTATAATCCGCGAGGCTTTCCTTCAGCAGTGTCGGTGTATCCAAGCCATAAGGGCATTTGCTCTTGCACTGACCGCACTCGGTGCAGTTTTCGATGTTAAACATCATCTCCTGCCCCTGCTCATTCAGCCAATTGGCGGACGGGCTGCGGCGGATAAGCTGCCTCATCCTCGCGCACTGGCTTATAACGATGCCCGCCGGGCACGGCATGCAATATCCGCATGCACGGCAGAAATTGCCTGAAAGCTCGGCTCTGTCTCTTTCGATTATCGCTTTGAGCTCATCATTCAGCGTTGGCGGGTTATCAATATAGCTGATGAATTCATCAAGCTCGCTCTCCTTCTGCACACCCCAAATCGGCAGGGCATTGTCATACTGGTCAAGCCATGCATACGCGGCGGCCGAGTTATCTATCAGCCCGCCTGAAAGCGCCTTCATCACGATGAAGCCCACATTATGCTCGGCGCACAGCTTCACAAGATTTATATCGCGCTCCGTCGCGAGATAGCAAAACGGGAACTGCAAGGTGTCATATAAGCCTGATTCCACCGCCTCCTCGGCGACGTTCATCCTGTGGTTCGTGATGCCGATGAAGCGGATTTTCCC
>DBCZ01000047.1 GCA_002293315.1 Ruminococcaceae bacterium UBA945 | reverse complement strand
ATGGTGTTCCAAAAGCCCAACCCCTTCCCCATGAGCATTTACGACAACGTGGCCTACGGCCCGCGCACGCACGGGGTAAAAAACAAGGCCGCGCTGGACGAAATTGTGGAAAGGAGCCTGCGCGACGCCGCCATATGGGAGGAGACGCGGGACCGGCTAAAAAAGAACGCGCTGGGGCTCTCGGGCGGGCAGCAGCAGCGGCTGTGCATTGCCCGCGCGCTTGCCGTGAAGCCCGAGGTGCTTTTGATGGACGAGCCCACCAGCGCGCTGGACCCCATCTCGACGATGAAAATTGAGGAGCTTATGAGCGAGCTAAAGAAGGAATACACGGTGGTAATCGTAACCCACAACATGCAGCAAGCCGCGCGTATATCAGACCAAACGGCTTTCTTCCTCTTGGGCGAGCTGATTGAATGCGGTGAGACGACACAGATTTTCTCCATGCCCGAAGATAAGCGCACAGAGGATTATATAACCGGCAGATTCGGATAGACTTTATCCCTTATTCTGTTATACTATAGGAGGTATTTATGAACGCGAGAAATACATTTGATAAAGAGCTGGAGCTTCTGCACGTTGATTTAATCAAGATGGGCGGCATGGCGGAGGATGCGATAGATAATTCCGTGAAGGCGCTGCTCACGTCAGACGGCAAGGCAGCGGAATCAGTCGTTTCGCATGACGATGAGGTTGACGAGATGGAAAAGAGAATCGAGGCGAGATGCCTCAATTTAATCCTTCGTCAGCAGCCGGTCGCGACGGATTTGAGGAAAATATCGTCGGCGCTGAAGATGATTACGGATATTGAGAGAATCGGCGATAACGCGGCGGATATAGCTGAGATTTCCCTTTCAATCGAGGGAGAACCGCTTGAAAACATGGTGAAGCATATCCCGCAGATGGCGAAGATTTCCTGTGCGATGGTTCACGGTGCGATAGACGCGTTCGTGCGTAATGACATCGCTTTCGCGAAAGCCGTAATCGCGCGTGACGACGAGGTAGACGACCTCTTCCTCAAGGTGCGGGCGGAGCTTGCCGAAACCCTGAAGAACGATAAAGACATCAATGATAATGCGATTGATTTTTTGATGATAGCGAAGTATCTTGAGAGAATCGGCGACCATGCCGTTAATATCTGCGAATGGATTCTCTTCATGGAGACAGGCGTGCATAAGGACATAAAAATTATTTAAGAGGTAGCTATGGCATACAGTATCTTTGTAACGGAAGACGACGAGGGCATAAGAGAGATGATTCAGATGGCGCTGGAGAACTTCGCCTATGACGTGACTGTTTTCGGAAATGCCGAAGACACGCTGAAGGCAAGCGAAAACGAAGCGCCGGATTTATTCATCTTCGATATAATGCTGCCCGGCATGGACGGCATCAAGGCGGTCAAGCTGCTCAGGAAGAACCACAAGACCGCCGAAACGCCGATACTTTTCCTCACCGCGAAGGACACGGAGATGGACGCCGTCATCGGCCTTGATGCCGGCGGAGATGATTATCTCCCGAAGCCCTTCGGCATAATGGAGATGGCGGCACGGGTGCGCGCGCTTCTGCGCAGGTCTGCCAAGGAAGCACCGAAGCTTTTGAAAGCGGGCGGTCTTTCGGTAAATCTTTCCACGCGCGAGGTGAATGTAAACGGGAAAAATGTGGAGCTTACGTTCAAGGAATTCGAGCTTTTAACGTTGCTTATGCAGAATTCCGAAAGAGTTCTTCCGAGGGAGGAGCTGCTTGAAACCATCTGGGGCAGTGATTTCGTCGGCGAGCCGCGCACGTTGGACACACACATAAAATCATTGCGGCAGAAGATAGGCGACAACACGGATAACCCGAAATATATCCACACGGTGCGCAATGTGGGATATAGATTCAGAGAGGCATAACATGAGAAGAGCAATTTACCTTCGCTTCATAATAATCATCTTGGCAACGGCGCTTTTCAGCGGGATAATCTCCGGTGTTTTCAGCGCCGTGGACGAAGACGGCAAGGTCCGCGAGAGAACGGTTCAGCTCTGCAGGGTGATTTCATATGAGTATGAAAGCCACAAGGACGCCAAAACGCTTTCAGAGATACTAAGCGGAGAGCGCGTGACGATTATCTCGCCGCAGGGAGATATAATTGACGATTCCTCGGCTGCGGCGGCAAGCATGGAGAACCACGCGGACAGGCGAGAGGTGCAAAACGCCGGGGTGAACTACATCGCGACGGATTCGCGCGCGTCAAGCACTCTGGGGCGCTCGTTTATGTATGCTGCCGTAAAAGCGGCGGATGGGAATATCCTGCGCGCAGCGCATGAATACGGCGGAATCTGGAGCAATATGCTCGCGCAGCTTCCCGCGTTTCTGATTACATTCTTTGCTGCGGGGATTGTGATGCTGTTCCTCGCGAATGCCCTAACGAAAAGGATTCTCCGCCCGCTTGAGAGCTTCACGGAGACCGTTGCAAGCGGAGAATTTGATAAGATTCCCGAAAGCTCCGGTTATGACGAGATAGACGGCATCACAGTGAAGATAAAGGATTTGCTGAACGAAATCACGCATTCACAGAACGAGGTGGAATTTCAGCAGAGGAAAACAGAGCGGATACTCTCAAACATAAAGGAGGGGATAATCCTTCTTGACGGCGAGAGAAATATCATCCTCATAAATGACAGCGCCGCCGGAATTTTCAGTGCAGGCAGAGATATTCTGGGCAGCAGTATTTTTGAGCTGACGCGTAACCGCAAGATTGAGGAGGCTGTTGAAGCGGCGATATCAGAGGGCAAGGACAGTATTTTTGACTACAAAACAGATTACACGGTTTTCTCGGTTCACATCTCTCAGGTTCACGGGAATTATCTCAGCGCGCAGAAGAACGGCGTGGTCATTTTGCTTGTGGACGTGGGCGCGGAGAGAATATCGCAGACGCAGCGCAGCGAGTTCTTCACAAATGCCTCGCATGAGCTGAAAACCCCTGTGACAACGCTGATGGGGCTTTCGGAAATGCTCAAAAACGGCATGCTTGACGATGAAAAGAAGCAGCAGATATATGCCAGAATTCATGCGGAATCCGTGCGCATAAGCACGCTTATCAATGATATTCTCACGATTTCGCGCTTGGAGGCAAATGCCGCCGAAAGCCAGATGACGCCGATAAATCTGGCGGAGCTTGCGTGTGAGGTGGCAGGCAGCTATGAAGCCCAGGCGTCGGCGGCTGACGTGCGGCTAACCGTGGACGCCGAAGACGTTGCGATAACCTCTAACCGCACGAAGATACTGGATTTGCTCGGCAATCTGCTTGATAACGCGATAAAATATAACACTGCGGGCGGCCTTGTAAGCGTAAGGATTTCCTCAGAGGGGAGCTTCGCTGTCATTGAGGTGAAAGACACAGGCATAGGCATTGAGCGCGAGGAGCAGAGCAGAATCTTTGAGCGCTTCTACCGCGTAGATACCGGCTCGGAAAAGATAGTTAAGGGCACGGGGCTGGGGCTTTCGATTGTGAAGCACATCGTGCAGAGCCTCGGCGGCAAAATTTCGCTCTTGAGCGAAATAGGCAAGGGCACGGAGATAATTGTGCGGCTGCCGATGTAAATAAAAACTCCCGAAAATGGGAGTTTTTATTTTTGCCTCTTGACATAAAGTTAACCTTAACATATATACTGTCAATCATAACAGTAAGAAAGAAGGAGTTTTATGAAAGTATTACTTATCAACGGGAGTCCGAATGCACAGGGGTGCACATTTACCGCGCTCAGCGAGGTGGGTAAAGCGCTTGAGGAAAACGGCATAGAGACGGAGATTGTGCAGGTGGGCAACAAAGACGTCAGGGGCTGCATCGGCTGCCGCAAATGCCATGAATCCGGCAAATGCGTGTTTGATGACATCGTCAATGAGGTGGCGCCTAAGTTTGCCGAGTGTGACGGTATCGTAATCGGTTCACCGGTGTATTATGCATCGCCCAACGGCGGCTTGCTGTCATTCGCTGACAGGCTGTTCTACAGCACGCGTGCAGACAAAACGATGAAGGTCGGCGCGGCTGTTGTTTCGGCGCGCAGAGGCGGAACAACAGCGACATTTGATGCGCTCAACAAGTATTTTACGATTTCGCAGATGCCCGTGGCTTCGAGCCAATACTGGAACATGGTGCACGGAAACACGCCCGAGGAAGTGCGGCAGGATGAGGAGGGCATGCAGACAATGCGAACCTTGGGGCGCAACATGGCTTTCATTATTAAGAGCATAGCGCTCGGGAAAAAGGAATACGGTCTGCCCGAAAAGGAAAATCACATATTCACGAATTTTATTCGCTGAGTGGGAAAAGGGGAAATATGGAATACACAAAACTAGGTAATTCAAGCTTGGAGGTTTCGCGTCTGTGCGTCGGCTGCATGAGCTTCGGAGAGCATAAGCCGAATCAGCACGCGTGGACGCTTGATTTTGAGGAAAGCGAGGTGCTCGTTAAGCGCGCGCTGGATTTGGGCATCAATTTCTTTGACACCGCGAACGTCTACGCGGGCGGCACGAGCGAGGAATTCCTCGGCCGCGCGATAAAGAACAATGCCTCGCGTGATAAGGTGATTCTCGCGACGAAGGTCTTCAATAACGAAGGGCATCTCTCAAAGGAGGCGATAAACAGAGAGATTGAGGGCTCGCTGAAGCGCCTCGGAACGGATTACGTGGATTTATACATAATCCACCGCTTCGACTACGGCACGCCGATTGAAGAGTCGATGGAGGCTCTCGATTCGCTTGTAAAAGCCGGCAAGGTGCGGGCGCTGGGCGCCTCGGCGATGTATGGCTATCAGTTCTATAATATGCAGCTTGCGGCGGAAAAGAACGGCTGGGCGAAGTTTGTTTCGATGCAGAACCATTATAATCTTCTCTACCGTGAAGATGAACGCGAGCTGATACCAATCTGCAGGCAGATGAATGTATCGCTTGCGCCGTATAGCCCGCTTGCGGCGGGCAGGCTTGCACGAGCAGAGTGGAAAACGGACAGCCTGCGCAGCCAGACGGACAAGGTGGCCGTTTCAAAATATGACGGCACAGAGGAGACGGATTACGCCATCGTCAAGCGCGTAGCGGAGCTTGCGGAAAAGCACGGCACGACCATGACGCGCATAGCCATCGCGTGGCAATATGCCAAGGGCGTGGCGTCTCCGATTATAGGAGCGACGAAAGCGGAATACTTTGACGATGCCGTCGGCGCGCTGGATATTAAGCTTGGCGGGGAAGAGGTTGCATACCTTGAAGAACCCTATGTGCCGCATAAGATTGTCGGCGCAATATAAAGCTGCATTATAAAAGAAATCCCCCTTAATGGGGGATTTTTTCATACTGCTCGGTTATTTTTGAGGCCGTCTTTGCCGCACTTTCAATTTGCTTGAAATCTTTCTCGGCGAGCATCTTTTCCGTGCAAATCCAGCTGCCGCCAATGCAAATTACATTCGGCTGCTTGAGATATTCCAGAGCGGAAACCGTGGTTATTCCGCCGGTCGGCATGAACTTCATAGCCGGATACGGCCCATGGAGCGCCTTAAGCATTTTTACGCCGCCTAACACCTCGGCAGGGAAGAGCTTGACGAAGCCAAGCCCCATCCTCATTGCTCGCTCAACCTCTGTCGGCGTGGCGCAGCCCGGGCAGACGGGGATTCCCTTCGCCTGACACCACTCGACCACATCAGCATTCAGCCCGGGGGAGACAATCCCTTTCGCGCCGCTTGCGGCGGCAAGCTTGGCCTGCTCGACGTTCAGCACCGTGCCCGCAAGAACCAGCATATCGGGGCAGAACTTGGAGATATTGAGAATTGCCGAAGCGGCGGCCTGCGTCCTGAAAGTCACCTCTGCGACACTAAGACCGGCGGCGAGCAAGGCCTCGGCCATCGGCACGGCGTCACCGGCGTTCTCAATTTTCACGACGGGGATTATCCTCGGAATAATCTTCATTTTTCCAATCAAATCAAGCATATTTACCTCAATCAGTGTAGCCGCCCTTCATAGGGGAGGCCGCGTTTTCTGTGTAAAGCTTCAAGACGCCGCGGGTATAGCGGTTTTCGCGGGGCTTCCAGCGCTTTTTGCGTTCGGCTAGAATAGCCTCGATTTCTTCCTCGGTTTTGTGCTCACCATTTATTCCGCACAGGCGCAAAATGCGGTTCGCGATGTCAATTTCAATCATATCTCCCTCTTCAATGAGGGCAATCGGCCCGCCGGTAGCGGCTTCGGGCGAAATATGCCCGATGGCCGGCCCCTTGCTTGCACCGGAGAAGCGCCCGTCGGTAAGAAGCGCGATTGAAGCGGAGAGCTCCGCATCTGAGGAAATGGCCTCTGTCGTGTAGAACATCTCGGGCATACCCGAACCTTTAGGCCCCTCATAGCGGATAATCACAGCGTCGCCCTTGTTGATTTTACCCGTGAGAATCGCGGAGATTGCGCTTTCCTCGCTGTCAAACGGGCGCGCACGGAGAGTGGCCTTGTGCATTTCCTTCGGCACGGCGCTGTGCTTGACCACGCTGCCCTCCGGGGCAATATTTCCGCGCAAAACGGCTATCGTGCCGTCTGTGCCTATAGGCTTATCGAAGCTTCTGATTATATCCGTGCGCTTGAGCCCTGTTTTCTCAAGAAGCAAATCGCAAGCTTCATAATAGCCGCCTCTTTTCAGCTCTTCAAGGTTCTCGCCCAGAGATTTCCCCGTTACGGTGAGAACGTCAAGATGCAGCATGGACTTAATTTCCTCCATAATCCTTGGCACGCCGCCAGCATAATGAAAATACTCCGCAGGCCATCTGCCTGACGGGCGAATGTCAAGGAGATAGTGCGCGTTTCGGTGCATTTTATCAAAGAAATCCGCGTCAATATCAATGCCGAATTCCCGCGCGATTGCGGGCATATGTATGATAGCGTTCGTCGAGCCGGAAATCGCGGCGTGAACCATAATCGCATTTTCAAAGCTCTCCTTCGTCACAAGCTTCCGTGCGGTTAAATCTGTTAAGGCGAGAGCGGCGGCTTGCTTCCCCGCTTCTTTTGCGGCTTCAAGCAGCGCCTCAGACGTCGCGGGCAGAAGCGCCGTACCCGGAAGCATCAGCCCTAAGGCCTCGGAGAGAATCTGCATGGTAGAAGCCGTGCCTAAAAATGAGCAAGCCCCGCAGGACGGGCACGCATGGTGCTTGTAATATGTCAGCTTTTCCTGTGTGATTTCGCCGCGCTCATACATCGCGCTGTATTTTCCTATTTGCTCCAGCGTGAGCAAATCCGGCCCCGCGTCCATCACGCCGCCGGTTATCATGATTGAAGGTATATCAAGCCGCCCGATAGCCATGAGCTGCGCCGGCACGGATTTATCACAGCTTGAGATAAACACGCCCGCGTCGAAGGTGGTGGCGTTTGCGTGGATTTCAATTAAATCCGCAATTGTGTCACGCGAGGCGAGAGAATAATTTATGCCGTCGTGCCCCTGCGCCATGCCGTCGCAAATATCGGTGGCGAAGTACATCGCCGCCTTACCGCCGCGCTTATTTATCTCCTCGCAAGTAAGCTCGGAGAGCTTCAGCAGATGTGCGCTGCCGGGGTGGCTTTGCCCGAAGGTGCTTTCCACGATGATTTGCGGCTTTGATAAATCCTCAACCCTCCAGCCCATGCCGAGGCGCAGAGGATCCATCTCCGGCGCAATTTTTCTGACTTCCTGGCTTCTCAGCTCTTTCATTTTATCACCCCTGCGGAGAAAATTTTTTCGTTAGTATGGCGGTTTCATCAGCACCGTAATCGCCGCCCCCGTAAACTGAAATGTATTCGTCAAGCAGGAATTCACTCATGGCCTTGCCGGTTTTTTTGAATCCCGATTTTTCATATGACTTCACAGCTCTCACATTTTTGGCGGACGGCGCTATGATGAGTTCTTTGAAGCCAAGCTCTTCATGGAGATAATCACCGAGGGAAATCAGGGCGTCTGACCCATAGCCCTTTCCGCAGTTGGCCTCACTGTTCAGCCAAATGTCGAGTTCGGCAATTGACGGCTTCAGATGAAAGGCACAGTAACTGATGAAGCCAACTGTTTCATTATCGGCCGCTGCGCCATCGGCGATAATCAGAAAGCCCCTGCCGTCTGAGGGCCTTGTGCCGGTGAAATAATACTCTTCATAATAAGACGCACAGAATTCCTCATATGTGGGAACAGGTTTATCGGGGTAATCGGGCGGCCCCGAATGAGATTTCGTGGTCTCTGACTTAAAGCACCACTCATATACCCTGCGCCTGTCGTCCATCGCGGTCAGAACCAAACTGATTTTTTTGCCTTTTATCATCATTTCTCCTTTCCCTGTTCGATTATACTTGAAACCATTATACACGCCGGCCAAAGCTTGCGCAATGGCAGACATAAAAGCTTAAGCTTATCTTAATTGACTTTTACGCGAGCCAAAAGTATACTTTATTTATGTATGATTTACGGGGGGAATATGAGAGAGGTTAAACTGCGCGGGAAAACGCTTAGCTTTGATGACTTCATGCTCTGCGTACCGCTTACAGGCAAAACGCTTGAGGAAATCAGCGCAGAGGTAAAGGGAAGCATTTCGGAAGAGCCGCATGCTTTTGAGTGGCGCATGGACTATTTTCACGGCGATTTGCTTACCGCTTTGCCGGCGGTGAGAAGCCTGGTTCAAGATAAAATCCTGATTTACACTCTGCGAAGCGAAGCGGAGGGCGGGCTTTCAAGGCTCGCTGACGGCGAATATCTCGCATTGCTCACAGAGGTGATAAATTCCGGCTGTGATATAATTGATATTGAGCTTTCGCGCGGCGAGGAAATCGCAAGCAAGCTAAATGCGCTCGCGCATGAAAAGGGCACGGCGAGCATCATATCCTATCATAATTTTGACGGTATGCTCGGCGTTGATGAAATAGCGGATAAAATGCGGAAAATGCGCGAATTAGGCGCGGATATACCCAAAATTGCAATGATGGCAAAAACACGCGAGGAAGCCGAAAGCCTCTTCGCCGTGCCTGAAAGAATCAGAGAATGTGCCCCGTATATTCTCATCGCGATGGGTGAGGCGGGCAGGTTCACGCGCGTGAGCCGGGATTTGCATTCCTGCTGTGTTTTCGCCTCGGGGAGAAATGCTTCCGCACCCGGGCAGATGAGCATCAGAGAAGCGAAAGAGGCTCTTTACGGTTTTGAAGGAGAAGAAAATGGCTGACGGTAAAAACAAGGATATCGGCGAGATTCTGGATTCCATCTGGGGTGACGGCAAGCTGAATATAGGCCGCAGGTCGGGCAAGCATACGCAGGCGAAGCCGAGCGTGACGCCGCCCGCCGAGCTTTCCCATGCGGAAAACATGGCGGAGACGATGAAAGCTTCCATTGAAAACGCCGAGAGCGCGAGGGAGACTATCGTCGGAGTGAACAGCTTGACAGGAAAGGCGCAGGCTTCAATTCAGAGCAGCCTTGATGAGCTCACAAAACAGGTGCAGCAAGAGATGGAGGGCCTTGACGCAAGAATGAAAGCTGATGGCCTTTACACCAATGAAGGCCTTGATAAAACTGGAGAAAGCGCTCCGGTTGAAGAGGAGAAACCCGCTGTGGACTTAGAAAAAGCCATTGAAGCTGCGGAAAAGAACGTGAAAGAAAGCGTCATCGGGCAGGAAATGTTCATCTCGGAGGTGGCAAAGACCTTCAAGCGCGCGTTCATGAGCAAATCCTCTTCCGGTGCGCGTGCCGTGATTATGGGCGCAGCTGGTACAGGCAAGCACCTTACTCTTGAAAGCTTCGCAAATGCGCTTCACAGAGAGGGGGCGTTTCGAAGCAATGCGGTGAACTACATAGATATGGCGAAGTATGGCGACTCCGCCGCGGATAAGCTCTTTGTGCAGGATGTTTTCGCGGCACTGAAAGCGGAGAGCAAAGTGATTGCCTTTGAGAATTTCGAGCGCGCACACACCACCGTGAACGCGATGCTCGGTCAGCTGTTTGTCACCGCAAAAATATCGCTTTCAAGCCGTTACACGGAGCAAAAGGGAATGCTCGTGGAAATAGGCACGGCGCTTGTGCCGAACGCGATTTCAGAGCTTGACGCGACCGAGAAATTCCTCTATATCATCACAGAGCAAAATGAGAAAAAGCTGATGGATACCTTCGGTATGCCGTTTATAAACAGCATTGACGGCATATGCAAAACAGAAAAGCCGGACGAAGCCGCGGTGCTGGAGATAGCGAAGAGATTGCTTTCAAATTTCGCGGAGGAAGCGAAAAGCCGCTTTGATTATACCTTGAAGCCGAAGGAAAACACTGCTGAAGCTTTGGCTAAAAGCTATGTTCCGGACGACGGTGCAAAGTCCATGCAAATAAAGCTTACTGCGCTGATGAAAGCTCTGGGAGAACACAAATTGAAGTCTCCGGAAAGCGCAAACGGTGAGCTTGCGGCTGACGGAGATTCGCTTGTCATAAAGCTCGGCGAAGCAGTGATAGAGGCGCAGGAGACCGGCAGGGAGAAGGAAAGCGCCGTAGCCGAGGTGAAAGCTGAGCTTGATGAGGTGGTGGGCTTGGATTTCATCAAGAAATATATTTTGTCGCTTGAGGATAACCTAAAGGTGCAGCAGATGAGAAAGAAAAAGGGCATGAAGGCCGATTTCCCCGCGATGCACATGATTTTCACAGGCAATCCCGGAACGGGCAAGACGACAATCGCGCGCATTATTTCGCGCTATCTCAAGGCGGTGGGGCTGCTTTCGGGCGGTCAGCTCGTCGAGGTGACGCGCGCAGATTTAGTCGGCAGATACGTCGGGCATACCGCACCGCTCACGCAGAAGGCGATTGAATCCGCGCTCGGCGGCGTGCTGTTCATCGACGAGGCATATTCGCTCTATCGCGGCACAGACGACAGCTTCGGCCTTGAGGCGATTGATACGCTGGTGAAGGGTATGGAGGATAACAGGGAGAACCTCGTTGTGATTCTGGCGGGCTACACGATGGAGATGCAGGAATTCCTGACGGCCAATTCGGGGCTGAAATCCCGCTTCCCGAACATCATTGAGTTCCCCGATTACACGGGCAAGGAGCTGCTGGCAATCTCCAAGAGCATCGCCAAGTCAAAGGGATATACAATTCGCGAGGATTGCGACGCCCCGCTTGAGGTTTATTATGATGTGCAGCAAACGACGGGAGATTCGCGCACAAACGGCAACGGCAGAATGGCGCGCAATAAGGTTGAAGACGCAATTCTTAACGCCTCTCAAAGGGCGGCGAGGGCCATGAACGAAGTGAATCTGGAGGAGCTTATTCCCGAAGACTTTGAGTTCAAGCCGGCTGAATAGGCAATAAAAAATCCCCGAAAGGGGATTTTTTATTGCCTAAGTGACGGGTAAGCTGTATTTCTTCGAGTATTCTTCATATTTCGCGACGAATTCCGGATTCTGCGAATTCCTCACTGAATTCATGTATTCGTGGGGCTGAGCGTATTTATCGTCAACCTGAATGATGTAAATCGCGATGTTGGAGCAATGGTCGGCCACGCGCTCGAAATTATTGATAATATCCGAAAAGACGAAGCCCAATTCTATCGTGCAGCGCCCCTCCTGAAGCCGGCGGATATGCCTGTCCTTCAACTCGATTTTAAGCCTGTCAACCACTTGCTCAATCGGCTCGACCTGCTTGGCGAGCTCTGCGTCACTGTTTACGAAAGCACTGAACGTCGTGCCCAGAATTTCAATCACGGCGTTTTGCATAACGTCAAGCTCCTTGCGGGCCTCGGGAGAAAATTGCAGGCTTTTCGCGTGAATCTCCTCTGCCACCTCAATGAGGTTCAGGGAGTGGTCGGAAATCCTTTCGAAGTCGCCGATACAGTGCAGCAGCTCCGTCGCCTCACGCTTCTCTGCGCCCGAAATTGAGGCGCCGCTCACGCGCACAAGGAAGGTGCCGATGGTGTCTTCGTAATGGTCAATTTCAATTTCATTTTCGCGGACGTCAGCCGCTGTTTTTAAGTCGAAATTCTCAATTGCGTTTATGGCATCTATGATGCCTTTTTGCGTCATTGCCGCCATTTTCTTCGCGACGTTCATGCTCTCCGCCACGGCAATAGACGGCGTGTTGAGGAGCCTTTCGTCCAGAAGCTCATAATGGGTGGGTTTGCCGGATTTATCCTTGACGAGGAATTTCGCAAGCTTTTCAAGCTGCTTCTGAAACGGGAAGAGCAGTGCGGTGGTGACGATGTTAAATGTGCTGTGCACGATTGCGATACCTGCCACACCGATTGTGTTTTCAACGAACTCGAAATGCAAAAAAGCATTGAGCAGATAAAACAGCGAGCAGAGGAATAGTGTGCCGATGACGTTGAAGCTGATGTGAACAGCCGTAACGCGCTTGGCGTTTTTGTTCGTGCCGATGCTCGCAATGAGTGCGGTGATACATGTGCCGATATTCTGCCCCATGATTATCGGGATAGCTGCGCCGAAGGTCAGTGTGCCAGTCAGCGAAACAGACTGCAATATACCCACCGAGGCCGAGGAAGACTGAATCACGGCTGTGATGACTATACCGGCCAAAATGCCGAGAATTGGGTTTGAGAACGCCGTGAGGATATTTTTGAATTCCGGAACCTCGGCAAGCGGCTTCATAGAGGCGCTCATCATCGTCATGCCGGTCATGAGAAGCGCGAAGCCGAGGAAAACAGAGCCGAGGTTTTTCTTTTTGCTGGATTTCGTGAATGCGAAAAGAAAGATTCCCGCCAATGCGATAAGCGGCGAGAAAGACTCCGGCTTGAAAAGCTGTGTGAGAAAATTGCTTCCCTCAATACCCATGAGGCTGAGAATCCACGCGGTGACAGTGGTGCCGATGTTCGTGCCCATGATGACGCTTATGCTCTGCGTCAGGTTCATTATGCCCGAGTTTACAAGCCCCACGAGCATAACCGTGACAGCCGAAGAGGATTGTATGATTGCCGTAACGCCTATTCCAAGGAGCAGTCCCTTGAATTTTGATGATGTCATGCTGCGCAGGAAGCCCTCCAGACGGCTGCCCGCCATCTTCTCAAGCCCCTCGCTCATGATGGTCATTCCGTAAAGGAAAAACGCCAGCCCGCCGAACAGACTGAAAATCGAGAATATGTCCATGTTCTCCTCCATAATCACAGATTAAGCCGCACGAAAATATCTTAGCATGATTTCCTGCGAATTTCAATCGGATTTCACGGATTATTTCTGCCTTATTGTAGGATTACAATAGAAGA
>DBCZ01000036.1:32584-41830 GCA_002293315.1 Ruminococcaceae bacterium UBA945 | reverse complement strand
TCGTGCTGCGAGTGGGTTACCATCACAATGGTCGACCCCTCGGCATTGAGCTGGCTCAGAAGGTCCATCACATCTTTACCGTTTTTCGAATCGAGGTTACCTGTCGGCTCATCGGCAAGGATAAGCTTGGGATTGGCAATTACGGCGCGGGCAATGGCCACACGCTGTTGCTGTCCGCCCGAAAGCTGATTGGGAAAATGCTTGGCGCGGTGGCTGATATTCATTTTGCGAAGTGTTTCTTCTACCATGCGTTTGCGGTCGGCCACTTTTACTTTAAGATAAGTAAGCGGTAATTCTACATTTTCGAAAACCGTCATTTCTTCAATCAGGTTGAAACTTTGAAAAACGAATCCTATGTTTCCTTTGCGGGTCAAGGTGCGTTCTTTTTCCTTTAAATGCCCCACTTCCAAACCATCCAAGAAATAATTGCCAGAAGTAGGGTTATCCAACAATCCCAATATATTGAGCAGAGTTGATTTTCCGCAGCCCGATTCTCCGGCTATGCCGAAGATTTCATTGTCACGGATTTCGAAATCCACGTTGTTTACAACGCGCACATCTCCGTCAATGGTTTTATAGGAGGTAGACAGATGTTCAACTTTCAGCATAATCTATTTCCCCCTTCTCATTGTCAAATAGTCATTATAGCCTGTGATAAGCAGGAACAGGCCGATGAACAGCAGCACCGTCGCCGCGATGGGCGGGATAATCCAGTGCCAAAGCCCCGCCATAACGGCGTTGCGCTCCATTGCCCAGTTTATCATGTTTCCGAGAGAAACGAGGTTTCCCGGGGAAAGACCGAGCACCGCAAGGCTTGATTCAGAGGCTATGGCGCTGAGCGTCGCGTTCATGAAGTTTGAGAGCGACCACGTCAGCGCGAACGGCAGGATTTCAGTGATGATGACCTGTATTGTGCCTTCGCCGGAGAACCATGCAGTGTCAATGAAGCCCCGCTCTTTAAGCGAGAGAGACATCGCGCGAATCTGGCGGCTCGGCCATGGCCACGCGAACAACGCCAGCACCAAGGCCATCATTATTACCGTGGAGCTTCCCTTCATCAGAGAAGTCATCAAAATCAAGATCGGAAGCGACGGTATAACGATGAAGGTGTCTGTTATAACCGTCAGAACACGGTCGAGCACGCCGCCTGCGAAGCCTGCCAGCAGGCCGACAAACACGCCGACAACCGTGCCTATCGTGGCAACAATCAAGCCTATAAACAAGGAGTTGTGAATAGCCTCAATCAACAGCCACAGAACATCCTGCCCCATCGAGGTGGTTCCCAGCCAATGCTCCATATTCGGGAGAAGCTTGGTGGGATAGGTGTTCTTTGAGAACGGGTCTTCATGCGGGAAGAGGTAGACGATGAACCCGATGACAAGGAATATGAAAGTTATGATTAACCCCGCTTTTAGGCGGCCATTTGAGTTTTTCCAAAATTTTCTCATAATTGCCCCCCTCTCAGCTATATCGAATCCGCGGGTCGATAAACGGATTGATAAGGTCCACAATGAGCGTGGCGGTGGATATTGCGACGATTGAGATAGTGATACAGCCGAGAATCATATTGTAATCTGACGCCATTATAGCCTTTTGAATCAGCATGCCGACGCCGGGATAGCCAAACATAATCTCCGTCATGATTGAGCCGCCGAATACGCCGCCCAGGCTCATGCCTAGAGCCGTAATCTGCGGGATAATTGAGTTGCGAAGCACATAGCGGTTACTGATGCTCTTCTCCGGAAGGCCGCGCAATCTCGCAAACATAACAAAGTCTTCCTCAGCCGTACTGCTTGACAGCGACTTCATCGAAATTATCCACCAACCCGTTCCGATTAACAGAAGCGAGATAGCCGGCAGAATCGACGCCCACAGCAGTGAGCTCAGGAATTCCCAAGTCCCGCCAGATTGATTGATGGTGGTTATAAGAGGGAACCACCCCAAAACAAAGGCAAAGACGATTTGCAGCACCAACGCGACGATAAAATATGGGATGGGGTATATACAAATGGCCACACTTTCCATAATTTTCGATGAACGCTTATTCTTCTGGAATCCGGCGCGCAAGCCAATCAGGTTTCCGATGAGCCATGCCAGGAAGGTTGAGGTAAGACATAGAATCAGCGTATAAGGTAGGTATGTTGCAATTATTTCTCCTGCGGGCGTCGGGAAGCTCATCAACGACGGGCCGAAATCGAAGTGAAGAAGGCCGTTCCACAGAAAACTGCCGTACTGCTCAATCAGAGAGCCGTCAAGACCGAACTGCACGCGAAGCTGCGCGCGCATGGCCTCCATCTGTGCCGGGTCCATCTGACCTGAGCGGGATTGAATTTGCCCTATCATGCTCTCCACAGGATCTGAGGGGAACATGCGGGGGATGAAGAAAACAAATGTGACACCAATTAAAATGGTAAGCGCCCACGTCAGCAGACGCAGACCTAAGAATTTCCTGAATTTCAATGCTCACACCCCTTAATTAACGAATATATCCTCAAATAATTTTAAGGAGTGGGCGCACGTCGCAACTATATGACGCACGCCCGCTCCATTACGGTCTATTCATTTTGCAGTTACAGTGTTTTTGCTGTTAAGCAACCGGTGTAAAATCAACCATGATATACTTAAAGCAGCTCCACCACCACCACGGACCATTGTAGGGGTTATCAGCGTTCGGATAGTTAGTCCAATATGTGCTGTTCGTCGGAACATACTTAACTCCTGAATGGAAGCCGATGAAAGGCATATCGGCAATAGCGACCTTCATGAAGTCCATGCCGAGCTCATAAGCTCTGTCATCTTCCGGAGAAATTGTTGAAAGCTCTTTGATGATTGCAGTAGCTTCAGCATTGTTCCAGCGGCTGGCCTGTCCGGAGCCTCTTTCGCCCAACGGAACGATAAGGTCTGCATCCCAACCTCTGATTACAGAATAGAGGTCCTTCGTGATGCCGCCTGTCGGCCAGTAGCCTGCGACTTCATAGTTACCTATAGCAGCGTTTGTATCCCAAGTTGCGCTGCTCTCGCTGGCGAGGTTTACATTTAAGCCGAACTCTTTCAGTTGGTCATAAGCCGCCTGAAGGCCGCGTCCTGCCTGAACCTCTGTGTCAGCAAGGTAAGTCATATTGAAGGTGAACGGGTTGCCTTCGAAATACCAGCCGTCGTCTCTCTTCTCAAGGCCGCCCTTAATGAGGAGCTTCTCTGCCGCTTCGGGGTCATACTTCCAGCAGCCGATGCCGAACATGTCAAGCAAGCTCGCTTCGTCTGTAGGAATGTCACGTCCCTGTGCTGTGAGAGCATCAGCCATTCTCTGTCCATAGCCCGGGTCAAACGGAGCAACCGTTGTGCCGTCGCCCAAATCGAGCGTGAATTCTTCAAGCCACGGAACGAGGGGCTCATAATATGCTTCCATCATGGCGCCTGTGGCCGTGAGGATTGGGAACGGAGACGCACGTCCGGCTCCGTCAAAGATGCTCATTGAGATTTCGTCAAAGTTCATCGCAAGTGTAATGCCCCAGCGGAAATCTGCGTTATCAAACGGAGCTTTTGCCATCTGGAAAGATATGCCCTTTGAGCAGGGGTCATCACTCGTAGCATACGGGAAATCCTTATACCAAGCAGCGATATTCGGGTTCTGGGCTACCATAACCTCGAGGATTTCAGGTGTGACTTCGCACAGGATGTCAACTTCATTGTTGATGAGAGCCATCTGACGTGTGTTGTCATCGCCGAGAGCGCGGAACCAAACGTACTTCGCCTTGGGCTGTTTGCCTGTGACGACGCCGAGTGTGCTGGCATCCCAGTCTTCGCGCAGCTCATAGAGAATCCACATGCCGAGCGGGTCATAATCCTTTACAGTGTACGGGCCTGCGACGACAGGATTCTCATCCTTGAAGGTCGACGTATCCGCCTGCTGTGAATAGATATGCTCCGGAACGATTCTCAAATCGTTGCCCCAAATCGTGACGCCGAAGGTCTGCGCCAAACGCGGGAAGGCTTCTTTCGTAACGATTTTTACCGTGTAATCGTCAGCTACTTCAACTGATTCGAATGTCTGGTTGTAATAATCGCACTGGCTGATTCCGGGGTTGCTCATAATCATGTTGAATGTGAAAGCAACGTCTTCAGCATTGAGGTCTTCGCCGTCTGACCATTTGATGCCCTGACGGATTTTAACCATGTGCTCTGTGAAATCCGCGTTGGATTCCGGCATGCCGTCGGCCACTTCGCCGAACTGCTCAGCAGCAACCGTATCCATTTCCCACATCATTGCACTCATGAGCTGATGGATGCCGAAGCCCATCTGTGTGCCCTGCATGTATGAGTTGAATTGGCCGGGAACATCGGTGGGGGTCTGCGTTTCGACTATCAGCGTCTCTGCGCGCGGCGTACCGACGTCTGTCATTTCGCCGTCACCTGTGGGTGCTTCCTCCGGTGTGCTTTCTGCCGGCTCCTCCGGCGTGCTTTCTACTGGTGCATCTGCCGTGCTTTCCGGCGTAGATGTGCTTTCAGCGGGTGTTGTGGGAGTACATGCTGCAAAACACGTGACAACAAGCAACACAGCTAAAAGTATTGCCGTCATCTTTTTGAATGACTTCTGCATAATTGCCTCCTTAAAAAATATAAGTGCTTCAAATCTGCTCCATATTTATTATGGAACATGTTACGGTGCAATGTTACCATAAAGATTTTAATAAATCAACTACAATTTGGTTACATTATTGAATTTCTGCTTGCAAACCTGTTTTAACGTAAAACAAAGCCGACTGCACTGCGGTTTAGAGCCATTTATATTAAAAGTTACTTTAGTAATTTTTAATATTTATGTGCGCAAGCATTTATCCCTCTGCGCGATTTTTCCTCGTTGCTCCGGTATAAACCGCCTGCAGCAACAAAATCCCAACCGTGGAGATGACATACAGAAGCCGGATATTCGCATTCGGCAGAACCTCTGCCGGCAAGCCGCTTGACTCAATCAGACATTTCATATAAGAATATCTTCTCTGTCAATACCAAAAGAAAAGGAGGGGCAAAACTGCCTCTCCTTTATATATGTATGCTGTTTTATTCCTGCACGTTTATAATCACCTTCATCGTGTATTCCCTATTGGCGTCAATATACTCATATGCCTCAAGGAAATCCTTGAACGCAAAATGCTTTGAGACAAGCGGCTTGAGTGTGACCTTATTCTGCTTCACAAGCTTGATGGCCGTGAGATAATCCTCGTTTCGGTACATCATGCTCGTGTTCAAATCCAGCTCGTGGTCATTGAGCGTTGCCAAATCAACCGTAGCCATGCCTGCGAACACAGCCACGAGGATAATCGTGCTGCCCTTGCGCGCGTATTTTATCGCCTGGCCGATTGTTATGTTATTCCCCGCGCAGTCATAAATCACGTCAGCCTTATCAGGGCCGAAGCATTCCACAAGCGCCGCGCCGAAATCCTTTTCACGCGTGTTGACGCAGAAATCCACGCCGCATTCCTTTGCTTTTTCAAGGCGCACATCGCTTACGTCTGTGATAAGCACGCTTTTCGCGCCCAGACCTTTCGCCGCCTGAGCCACGAGGATTCCTATCGGGCCGGCGCCCAGCACAGCGACGCTCATTCCGGAGATGTCGCCCATTTTACGCGCGGCGTGTACGCCCACCGCCAGCGGCTCAATCAGCGCGCCTTCGTCAAAGCTCATATCCTCCGGCAGCGGCGTGACCTTCTTCGCGTCAACCGCAAAGTAATGCGAGCCCATACCGGGCGCTTGAAAGCCCATGACCTTCAAATTCTCGCAAAGATTATATTTCCCGTGGCGGCACGGATGGCACTCTCCGCAGACAAGCTGCGGCTGAACCGTCACCTTTTGCCCGACCTCAAAGCCGCTCACGCCCTCGCCTATTTCATGTATGACGCCGCACACCTCATGGCCCTGCGTAATCGGGTAAGAGGTAAACGGATGCTCGCCGTGATACACGTGAATATCCGAGCCGCAAATGCCTATCGTCATCATTTTCACAATTACCTCGCCGACCCCCGCTTTCGGCATTTCCACCTCGCGGAATTCCATTTTTCCCGGGGCTGTCATAATTTGTTGAAGCATAATATCACACCTTTCATAGTTATGAGCTAATTGTACGGCGGAAGCACGGTTATGTCAATGGCGGTGGGATAGAAAAAGGAGAGCGGCTGCTCTCCTTTTCTTTGACCAAAATACCTTAAACACCATAATCATGCTCTTCAATTACTATATTCTCACTGTAGCGTTTTAACATCGTAACCACCTCTGCCCGAGTTAAGTTCTCCTGTGGTTTCAACTCTTTTGATGGATTTCCTTCGATAATTCCATAATAAGTCGCCCATTTAAGTGGTGGACTTTCCATGAAATATTGCATATCAGTGAATTTATCACTAATGCCAGGCAGCCATGATAAATCAGGGTAATATGTATTTATTCCCGGGTAATCAGGCCTGAGTATTTCATACTCATAACGCATATAATCATAAAAATAGGAAACCGTGTGCAAACGCATCATCGGTATATTGAGTGTGAAATCCCCATACCCCATTACTCGGTCAAGATTGCTATATAAAGCCCAACAGCAGGCATCGTAAAAATAACTGTTTTCATTTAACCACGGGTAAGCTTCAGGCTCATAATTGAATTCCACTTTCGGCTCACCTGCAAACCGATAGAGCATAACCATAAATTCTTCATGTGTGACCGCCTTATTGGGCATAAACTTTGTCTCAGTAACACCGTTGACTATCCCGTTCTCCCATGCCCATTGTATGCTGTCCTTCGCCCACATGTTTGTGTCGTCAAACGGCATTTCATTATCATCCGCATATGCTGTGGGAAGCATGGTGAGAAGAAGCAGAAGCGCTAAGAGACATGATAGTGCTGTTTTCATAAATTCCTCCTTTCTTCATTATTCCACACTAAATTGAGTGAGGATGTCTCCCGCAACTGACCAGAAATCATCTAGCTGGTCGGCAGGTACAGACGCTTGCATGAATTTACCATCTTCAACCCAATAGAGCATATATGCCAGTGGGTTTTCCATGTGCATGTATGGTGCTGTTGTATAATAATACCCCGGGTGGTCCTCAAAGAACCCAATCTGAACTCTTTCGGCCAAATCTTGTAATGCTGCTTCGCCGTCAGCAAAATTACTAACGCCTATCATTAGCTTTTCTGTGCAAGCTTTCAACGTCGCAGAATCTACGGCACTCTCTTCAGGCACAGCCCTTTGTTTTGCTATCTCATCAACAACAGTTACTTTTGCTTCTGCTGCTGAAAAATCAGGATTTGATATTTTGAAACTGTAATATATATGCTCTCCATTAACATTTATCAAATCCAGCTCTGCATCAAGATTTGCTTCAACTATCACTTCATTAGGTACAAAAATTTGTTTCGTCAAAACAGCATTGAACATCTCCACGTTTCCTTCTTCACTGTTTTCACTACTAAAAAATTCCTGCATCTCGACAACACTACTAAACTCTAAGCTTTCCATTGCGCTAATATCACTGACACCTACTCTTTCAGAGGTATTACAAGCAACAAGGATGGTCAAGAGAAATAGGCTCACTGTAGTCATTACTATCTTTTTCATACCTTTAATCCTCCTATCAATAACGAGTTCTATTAAAGCTATATGAACAACCTTCGCACCATATGTTTGGCAAATCATATGTAGAATTTTGGTCAAAACCCCCACTCATTATACATAGAAATCCCTTTGAGCACACCCCATCATCCGGCCCATACAGATGTGAGATTTCATGCTGCATTATCCGTACTGTTTCAATTGGCTTATGTATTTTTGCTTCACTAAGTGCCAATCTATCTGCCGACATCCCAACTGCACTTCTGCCATGCGAACCATCATCACGACGATAACAGTATTCCGATGCTGAAGCTACGACCCTAAAAGCATTGTTGCCTAGTGTCATATTATCGAGAAGATGGAAAAAAGTCCGATACATATTTTTATGATGATTAGCTGAAACACCATTATTTGAACAATTCGCACCACACGTATTAAATTCGCATAATCCATTCCACCTAGTACAAGCATATTCAGGTAACCCATAAAGGTTATCATATGCAGTTGGATTGAAAGCAATGTTCCATCTATTTTTAAAAGGTTTAGACATATTTGCGATATAAATACTTATAGCATCTTTTGAATCATGGTTTTCATCATATGACTTTGTTGTTCCAACCTTTATATTGACATTTCTGACTGTCGGATTTGCTTCCCAAGATTTGTAGTTGATGTAATAATTGTAAAATGCAGAGGCGGCTTCGCCACGCTTCATATATGCATTGGGATTGAAATTTCCGCCACTCCCGCTGAACACAAGACCTTTTGCCATTGCCACAATAGCTGGTCTTGCGTAAGCACTTGCGGATGACAAATCAGGGAAATTAGAATTTCCTGTTGTTTTCAAACGATTAACGAGACCATAGGCATCGCAATAGCGGTAGATGAATACAGCTGTATCTTGCCTTTTTAAAGGAGAATTGGGAGCAAAAGTGGTCGGGGATGTTCCTCCGGCTATCCCTTGTGCATTAGCCCATTTTATATATGGTGCTGCTGGAATATTTCCAACATCGGTAAATGGCATAACCAAATCTCTGATATATTTTGAATTAATATCTACGCCCGCCATTTTACCTAGTGCCATAATAAAATCTGCTCTTGTTATGTCAGCATTTGGGGAAAACAGAGTTGAAGATGTACCTGTCATTATTTCTTTAGTATTGCAAACATATCTGACATACACCGCACTCCAGTGCCCATTTATATCTGCAAAATTATAATTCGCAGCATTTACTGGCACACTTATCATGGTAAACAGCAGCACTATTGTCATTAACAGTGCTATAATTTTTCTTTTTGTCATAGTAATTCCTCTTTAATAATTGGCTTTTTCATCCTCTATTCAGTGCTTACTCCTCACAGCATACGTATCACCTCACAGTTTTCACATCTCTGTGACTACAGTNNCAGTATACCCCCCCTATTGTGAAACGTCAATGCATTTTGTGAAAAAATGAGAAATATTTTTCACACAGAAAAAGGTCACCAATCGGTGACCTCTCGCTTTATATTGTGATTACTTATATGCTCCTCTTGCCCTGCAAGCCATAATAATCCGTGCGTGGAAGCCAGTCAAGGAAGGCCTCGACCTGCTCGTTCCAGAAGCGCCATTCGTGGCCGTAGCTGGGGTTTTGCGTCCACGTCACATC
>DBCZ01000036.1:28746-32556 GCA_002293315.1 Ruminococcaceae bacterium UBA945 | reverse complement strand
ATATAGATTTTCGGGAACTTCTTGCCGCCTGCCGCAAGCTTCCTGGCCAAAACAATCGGCTCATATTTCTCGTCAATCGGCGGGCAGAGCATAGATGCAAGCTCTGACTTCATTATCTCCGTCGCCGCCGAAAAGGCTCCCATCGCCGCATATCTCTCCGGGTTTGAAAAGCCGTGGATAAACGTACCGAAGCCGCCCATTGAAAGCCCGGCGATATAGCTGTCTTCGGGTTTGGTTGAAACAGGGAAAATGCTGCCTACGAAATCGGGCAGCTCATCTGCGATGAAATCGAAATAATTGGAGCCGCTGCCGAAATTCGCGTAGAATCTGTTGTCACCTGAAAGCATGACAACGGCGATGTTCCTCTCCTCAGCGAAGAGCTCGATGTTTGTGTAGCCCGCCCACGTCATGTGGTTGTTGCCGCCGCCGTGGAGAAGATAAAGCACAGGATACTTCTCCTTCACCGCGTGCGAGGGTTTCTTGCCGTCAACCGGCATACTTCCGCCCATTGTCATCGTGGGCAGAATCACGGTGATGTCCACCGCTCTGGTGAATGTGGTTGAAATAAAATTGCATGTAAATCTTGCCATAATGTCCTCCCTGATAGTTTATATCAAAATTATAGCACTGTGATAAGCGTGATGATGTAAAATAATCGACGCGAATTAGCATTTTTCAGACCTTAACCCAATTTTTACTATGAGAATTCCGCAAAAGCCATTCTTGTAATTTATTTTCGCCTGTGATATACTTATTAAGCGCTATTTTCATGATTGCGCATCAGAATAGAAAATAAAGGACGTGTTTATTTTGATTCTCGGAAGTCAACTTAAAAATGCGATAATATCCGGCTCTAACAATATCCTGAAGGCCAAGAGGTTCGTAAATGAGCTCAATATCTTCCCCGTGCCGGACGGTGACACGGGTACGAATATGTCTCTTACAATCGGCGCGGCGTCTGATTTGCTCGCAGAGCTTTCCGATGATGCAACCGCCGAGGAGGTTTCCAAAACCGCCGCTTCGGCAATGCTTCGCGGGGCAAGAGGAAATTCAGGCGTGATACTCTCGCTGCTTTTCAGGGGCTTCTCAAAGGGGCTTGCGGGGCATGAAGAAATAGACGCGGGTTTGCTAGTGGAATCGCTCGAAATAGGCGTTGCGGAAGCTTATAAAGCCGTTATGAAGCCGACCGAGGGCACTATGCTGACCGTTGCGAGAGTTGCGGCGGAGAGCGGACGCGCGGCTCTGGAAAATGACGACGACCCCATTCATATCTGGGATGCCGTATGTGCCGGCGCATACACCGCGCTCGAGAACACGCCAAATCTTCTTCCCATACTCAAAAAAGCAGGGGTTGTGGATGCCGGCGGGCAGGGCGTTTGCCTGATTTTTGATGGCATGATGAGCGTTTTCAAGAGCGGAATTATCATTGAAACCGGCCTAACGCCCGAAGAAAAGGCCGCCGAGACGGAGGAATTCTTCAAAAACGTCGCCGCGGAATTTGACGGAGAAATCACATTTACATACTGCACGGAATATATCATCGGCAGAGATGAGACGATACCCACAGAGCCGCTGGAACTTCGCCTCTTCCTTGAGACCATCGGAGACTGTGTTGTCGTCGCCGATGACGATGAAATCATCAAGGTTCACGTACACACGGAGAACCCGGGCCACGCGATACAAAAGGCGCTTGAATTCGGCCAGCTTCTCACCGTGAAGATTGATAACATGAGAGAGCAGCACCGCCAGAACGCCGAGGCCAACGAGAAAGCCAAGGCAGAGCGCGGCGAGGCTGAGCTTGAAGCTTCCTTACAGCCAAAAGAGCCAACTGAAGAGTTCGGCTTCGTTTCGGTTTGTGCCGGCGACGGCGTGAGGGAGCTGTTCGTTGATTTAGGCTGTGACCAAATCGTCAGCGGCGGGCAGACGATGAACCCCAGCACCGAAGATATTCTGGCCGCCATCTTGGCTACGCCTGCCAAAAATGTTTTCGTGCTGCCGAACAATAAGAATATTATCCTTGCGGCGGAACAGGCCGTGCCGCTCACCTCTGACAGAAACGTAATTGTTCTCCCGACTAAGACAATCCCGCAGGGGCTTTCGGCAATGCTTGCTTTTGACGCCGATGTCAGCGCAGACGATAACCTCTTTGCGATGTCTGAAGCGGCAAACGCGGTGGACACGGGGCTTGTCACATTCGCGGCGAGGGATTCGGAATTTGCCGGGCATTCGATAAACAACGGCGACATTCTCGGCATGATAAACGGCAAGCTCGAGTTCATCGGGGAAGATGCTTTCAAAACCGCGGTTAAGGTCGCGCGTTCGCTCATTAAGAAAGACACGGAATTTATCACGCTGATTTACGGCAATGGAGTCACTGAAGAGCAGGCCGAAGCCGTTAAGCAGAAGATTATCTCGAAAACGCACACCGATGCTGAGATAAGCGTCGTGAACGGTGACCAGCCGCTCTATTACTTCATCATCTCGGCGGAGTAATCTCACAGAAATAAAAAGCCTCCGCATTTTGCGGGGGCTTCTGATTATAAGGGGGTGCATTATGCCTTCTCTTTATGAAATGGATATTATGAAGCTGAAGGGTATCGGCGAAAAGCGCGCGGTGCTGTATCGCAAGCTTGGCGCGGATACAGTCGGCGACCTTTTGCGCCTCTATCCGCGTGCATATGAAGACTGGAGCGAGACGCTTTCGATTGCTGAAACCGCCGTCGGCGAGCTTGCCGTCGTGAAAGCCTCGGTTCTTTATCGACCGACGGAGCATCGGATAAGAGGCGGGAAGCTGCTTTATAAAACTGCCGTATCTGACGGTGAAAGCGATATGCATCTCACCTTTTTCAACAACAAATATATTCCCAATCTCTTGAAAGAGGGAGAAACCTATATTTTCAGGGGCAAGATGGGCGGAACCTTTACGAAAAGAGAGATGCTTTCTCCGGAATTTTCGCCGCTTGATAAGTCCATGAGCATCGTGCCGATTTATCCTCAGACGGCGGGTCTAACGAGTCGCATGATTTCCGCCGCGATGAAAAACGCGCTTTCCTTGCTGCCCGAAACGATAAACGACCCTATTCCCGACCGCATCCGGCGGGAATATAAGCTGGCTCACCTCAACTTCGCTTTGAGCAATATTCATTTCCCCGAAAGCGAAGAGGCGTTGACGACTGCCAAATACCGCCTGATTTTTGAAGAATTCCTCGTGCTGCAAATAGGGTTGATGAGGATTAAAAGCGGACACAGAGAAAAGAACGTCCATAAAATCAAGAATGAGTTCCCGAAGGATTTTCTCTCGCTTCTGCCTTTCAAGCTCACGGCGGCGCAAGCCCGCGCGATAAGCGAGGCCGTCGCCGATATGGCGGGCGCTTCGCCGATGAACAGGCTGCTGCAGGGAGACGTCGGCAGCGGTAAAACCGCCGTGGCTGCAGCGCTTTGCTATGCCGTTAACAAGGCGGGCATGCAGGCGGCGATGATGGCGCCTACGGAAATCCTGGCCATACAGCATTTTGAATCGCTTTCAGAGCTGCTCGCTCCCGCGGACATAAAGATAGCCTTGCTGACAGGCTCGACGACTCCTGCGAAGAAAAAGAAAATCGTTGAGCAGCTGAAGACCGGCGAAATTCAGCTTATTGTCGGTACACACGCGTTGATAAGCGACGGCGTAGAGTTCAAGGATTTAGCCTTGGTAGTCACCGATGAGCAGCATCGCTTCGGCGTGAATCAGCGCTCCGCGCTCGCGGGCAAAGCCGCTTCGCCGCACATGCTTGTCATGAGCGCCACGCCTATCCCCCGCACGCTGGCCCT
>DBCZ01000036.1:0-28713 GCA_002293315.1 Ruminococcaceae bacterium UBA945 | reverse complement strand
CTTATAGATTCCGCAAAGCGCAAGCGGGCCTTCGGCTATGTACAGAAGCACCTTGACGAGGGGCGGCAGGGCTATCTTATCTGCCCGCGCATAGCGGAAAGCGAAGACGAGCTTCAAAGCATTGAGGAATATTCAAAGCTTGTGAAGGAGAGCTTTACCAAGGCGCGCGTGAAGGTGCTGCACGGCAAACTGAAGGCGGCACAGAAAGAGGATGTCATGCGTGAATTCTCGAAAGGGAAAACAGATTTGCTCGTCGCCACGACGGTCGTCGAGGTAGGCGTAGACGTCCCCAACGCCGTCATCATGCTGATAGAGAACGCCGAGCGCTACGGGCTTTCGCAGCTTCACCAGCTCCGCGGAAGAATCGGGCGCGACGAGCATAAATCCACCTGCATTCTGCTTTCTGATACTGAAAACCCCGACACGATTAAGCGCCTTAAAATGTTTGCCTCAACTTCCGACGGCTTCAAAATAGCTGACGCCGATTTGAAGCTGCGCGGCCCGGGCGATTTCTTCGGGCATCGCCAGCACGGTCTGCCGCAGCTCAAAATCGCCGACATGATGAGCAACATGGATGTTCTGCTTGACGCGCAGAGCTGCGCAAAAAAAATCACCGAAGACGGCTCGGTTGAATCCGATGAATTCCGCGGGCTGCGCGCGGAGACAAGGCTCTTGTTCGCCAAAGCGGGCAGTGCCGATACGGTTGTAATTTGAGTGAGGAAGCCCATGGATATAAGTATCGCTGAAAATCTTCATGATAAATCTGTTTTGTCTATGTTATCATTAAGCCTGTACATGCCTTCCGAGGAGCGCCTGAATCACCTTGCCGGTGAGTACGAGGCGGATAAAAATGTATTTGTCCTTGCCTGCATAGAAGATGGCATGGCTGTTGGTATAATAGCACTCAAACGGTTGACATGCGAAGCCTGCGAAATTCTAAACATAGGCGTTTCACCTGCTTTCAGAGGTAGGAAAATCGGCTCGAGGCTTATAGATACCGCCATTGAATGTTTTTCCTGCAGGAATCTCACAGCCGAAACCGACGATGACGCCGTGGGTTTCTACCGCAGCTATGGGTTTGAAATTGAAGCCCTGGGCGAAAAGTACCCCGGCTTCCCGCGCTACCTTTGCACTCTCAAGTCGTAAAAAAACGGGGCAAACGCCCCGTTTTATTTTACATATTGCGATGCCGCCTGACACTGCGGTATCGCTTTTTCTTGTTTCTGTAAATCACGATGAGGATAATATACACGACAATCAACACGGCTATCACGCCGACAATCAGCAGAAACCATTGCGATGTGAAGACTTCCTGCCCTTGGTCGAGCGTCATCATGATTTCGCTTTTTTCCACCGATTCCGCTGCCATCAGCGGCACCGTCGCGATGACCTCATCTGTGTATGTCAGCACAGCCTGACCGATGATGTCGCCCTTTCTTATGGGCGCCTCGACGGCGTCCGGCAAATCCATTTTTGTAAGCACGCTTGAGATTTCCACATTTATCGGCAGAATTGCCGTCACGTTTTCCGCCGCGACCACCTGAAGCTTGTCCTGCTTCCACGCATATTTCAGGTTCACATTTCCTAAAAGCTCACCTGTTGTGACGATGGTTTTCATGTCAAGCTCGGTGAATGCCCAGCGATAAAGCTCGCGCGAGTCTATCATTTCGCCGTGGAATTCAATGCCGTTCTCGTCCTGAAGCGGGAAGCCGCCCAGCGCGATGATGATATACGTGTAGCCCTGATAAACCGCAGAGGACGCAAGACATCTGCCGGACTCAACCAAGGTGCCCGTCTTTATGCCCGTGGCATAGCGATAGAATTCGCCGGCGTTGTCGATAAGCATGCGGTTCGTTGTGTAGCTGTATCGGGTTTCGGGATTCATGTTGGTCGGCGGCAGCTCATAGACCGTTTGGTTCACGATGTCCGTGAACTGCGGGAGGGTTGAAGCAAAGCTTGTGATTTTCATTAAATCGCGCGCCGTGGAATAGTGCTGAGGGTCATACAGCCCGTGAGAATTCATGAAATGCGTGGCCACACAGCCCAGCTCCGTCGCCTTGCGGTTCATCAAATCTATGCACGTCATCACCTTATCATCGCTTTCGTTCGCAAATTCGTCCACCGGCTGATTTCCATTCTCCGCGCTTGCGGCATCAGGAATCTCCGGCTCATAGCCTCTCGCAGTCTCCTTTTCTTTTACGTCGCCAAGCGTTATGCCGAGAGAATTGATGTATTTCTCCAAGGCCAGAGCGGCGTCGTTGCCGGACGGCACCATCATCAGATTCAGGAGCTGAATGCCCGTATACGTCTCCCCCGCGACTATCCCCGCCACTGAGCTGCCTGTGTCGGCAAGCTCGGTGATTACCTCCTCCGGCACTGTAATCAGCGTATTCTGTATATCCAGAATATTCTCATATGCAACAATATATGTCATTATCTTCGTCAGCGAGGCTATTGACATCGGCTCATTCGGGTTCAGCGCGTAAACGATTGTGCCGGTGTCAACATTCATCATCAAAATGGATTTGCAGTGCGGGCCGCCCACACCCTCGAGGCGGTCTGTGATGAAGCCCTCCGCGCTCGCGGGAGCTAATATACTCGATGCCAATATCATTAAAGCAGCAATTATACCTATTATCCTTTGCTTCCTCATTACGTCCTCCATATCAATATAACCGGATTTTCTGGCTGTTTTTCTGCTTTAGTATTCGAATGATAGCAGAGACATGTGCCGAAGCTGTAACGAAGTTGTGTCTATGCTACAATAAATTAACATGACTACGAATTATTATACTATGAATCCTGCCCGAATAAAAGATTGAAATAATTAAAGTTGTCTTAACTCCTGCGGCAGTGTATAATTAACTAAATCAAATGCGGGAGTAAATATGGACACCATCGGCGTAAATCTTATTGACCTTGAAAAAGAAAGCAAAGCGCGCGCTTTCCTCACGAAAGCCTTTTTTGCTGTCTGCCTGCTTACGCTAGGCAGCTTCTATATTATCGGCATGATTAACATGACGCCCTCGCGAGGCTGGCTGGCCGCGATATTCGGCGTGGCTTTCGCCGCACTGGGGCTGCTGATTGGCTTCCTAATTCACAGAAACGCCGATAAAATCACAAACCGCAAGCTGATAATCCTCTCAGCTGTCGCCGCGGTCATGCTTGTTTTCTTACAGGTTATGACGATATACTATCTTTCTGTTGAGCCCTCATGGGATTTCGGCGGGGTTTTCGTCTCCGCGCGGGAATACGTCGAGCGCGGGAGGATAATCACGCATGAGCATTATTTTGAGCGTTTTTCGAATAACACCGGCATTCTGGCGATTGAAATCGTTTTTTTCAAGCTTTTGAATTTGCTGGGAATTCCCGTTCAGTATTATCACGGCAGCTTTTTGAATATTCTCTTCATTGACGCCGCTGTTCTTTTCATGCTGCTGTTCGTGCGGAAAGTTTGGGGTAACGCACGAGCGCTGATGTTTTTGATAATCGCTTTCTGTTTCACGCCATACATTCTCTACGCCCCGATTTATTACACCGATTCCATCTCGATGATTTTCATCTCCTTGCCGCTTTATCTCTTCGCCTGCGCCTTGAAATGCGGGAAAACATGGCAGAAAATAGTTTTGCTCGTCTCAATCTCTCTCCTTCTGTCTATGGGCACGAAGACCAAGGGAACCGTCGCGATTTTACTCGTGGCTTTGCTGATTTATATCATCTTTAATTTCGACATAAAGAAGATTATCGCTTCCATTTTGCTGCTTGTTATCCCGTTTCTGGGCTTCAGCCTTACCTTCGATTATGCAATTGAAGCGAAAGGGATAATTAAAAAGGAAAACATTGAGCAAATCAAGTTCCCGCCCGAATACTGGCTTTACATGGGGCTTAACACCGAAACCTCCGGCGGCTTCAATCAAAGTGATTTCGATGAAATCTACGCCGCCGAGAGCTACTCTGAGCGGCAGGAAATAGCGCGGGCGGGCATCTCCGAAAGACTTTCAGATTTCGGCTTCGCAGGCATTTTAGGGCATATCGCTGACAAAGCCGCATACACCTACAGAGACGGCACATATTTTATCAGCGTCATGCTCTCACGGCAGCCGCTGAAGGATCTGCGCCTGCTTCAGATATTCCGTATGGACGGGCAGAACTCATTCATCTATTATGCCTGGGCAGACGCCTACCACGCCGTTATTCTCGCTTTACTGATTACGGGAATGATACTGGGGCTGAGAAAGCGCGGCTTTGATATAACCGCCATGCTGTATACGGCGCTCTTCGGTCTGGCGCTGTTTCTGATGATATGGGAGACACGCTCACGGTACATTTTCAATTATACGCCTATAATGCTGGCCCTTGCTGGCAATTCTATATTGGAAATCTTTGAATTTATCAAAACCAAAATAAAAGGAGCGAGAAATGATGAAAGTGACCTTCATTCAGCACAGCAGTTTCCTGATTGAAACGGAGAACGAATATCTGCTGTTTGATTATTACTTCGGCGCGGTTCTGCCGGAGCTGAACGCCGAAAAGCCTCTTTATGTCTTTGCAAGCCACAGTCACCCCGACCATTTTTCAGCCAAGGTTTTCGGCCTTGCCGTGAAGATGAAGCAGGTTAAATTCATCCTCTCAAGCGATATTCCCGAGCACATCATTCCGCTTGAATGCCTTGCGAACACGGTGCTGATTTCGCCTTACGAGAAGGAGAAAATCGGCGCACTCACGGTTGAAACTCTTAACTCCACCGACCTCGGCGTGGCGTTTATCGTCACGGCGGAGGACAAGCTCATCTATCATGCGGGCGATCTAAACTGCTGGGTGTGGGATACCTCGCCGGATTTTCAGAACAAGCTTATGCGAAAGCAATATGAGGATGAAATCGCGCAGCTTAAAGGGCGAGATTTATTCTGCTCTTTCGTGCCGCTCGACCCGCGTCAGGATGATGACTTCAACCTCGGCATGAAGCTATTTCTTGCCGCAGTGGCCTCAACGCATACCTTCCCTATGCACATGTGGGGGGATTATCCATTACTTTCGCGCTTCAAGGAAAAGCACCCCGAGCTTGCGGATAAAATCGAAACCGTCACGCATGAAGGCGAGATTTTCAATGTATAAAAAGATGCCCATCACATTCAGAAGCATGTGATGGGTATTAAAAATCTTCAAACATCATTTGGTTTTGCGGGCAGAGGTTTTTAACCTGAATGCCCCTTTTTCTTGCCTGCTTCACGGTGTATGCCGTGCCGCCTATATCCGTTTGGCTGCCTCGCAGATAACACAGGCAGAAATCTCCTGCCTCAATAAGCTCTCGGTTACGCGTCTGCATCGCGCCGGGCGAATATTCCTCCGCGACATACACGACGCTGTCGGCTGATTCCATAATCAGATGGTAAAGCTCCTGCTGCTGCGGTCTCCACGCTCTCTCCTGATCTTTGCACGGGAGAATCAGGTGAAGCCTCACCTTCTCTCCGCCGTCTCTCACCCTCAAAACGGCAAGCGACGCGAGAGTATCAAAGCCTATGGCGCCTCCGGCATAAAAATCCGTGAAGCCTTCTTGCGCCAGATTGCGGATTTCGCTCGGCAAGATTTCTTGAAGCCGCTCAATTTCCTCATACGAGATAAGCCTATGCCCTGTAAAGCTGACGTTACTCATAGTCTCCCTCATCCGCCCCGGACGGCTTGAGCCGCAAAATCCGCGCGATTTTCTCCCCCTTCGGCATCATTCTCACCTCATCATAGGTTATTGCCTTGAAGAAGACGGCGGCGGCAATGTAAATCGCCATGGCGGCGATAATTGATATGATTACGGCGATATTTCCGCCCGCAAGAGGCGCCAGCCCGACATTGATGAGATAGCTCAGCCCGCCCATAACGGCGGAGGCGAGGAGAATCTGCCCGAACATCTTCCACGGCTTTTCAGCCTTGGGAATCAGCCTGTATACCGCGATGAGGTTCAGTATCATCGTGATTGCAAGCGAAATGGCCGTGGAGAGTGCCGCGCCGTTGATATTTATCTCCGGCATACGCACGAGGAAATAATTCATCAGAATTTTCACCACGCCGCCTATCGACATATTTATAATCGGCACCACCGTGTGCCCCAGGCTCTGCATAATCGCGTTCGTTGTGTAGAGCATTCCGTTGAAGATAACGCCCGCCGCGGCAATCGTCAGCAGCGTGCCGGCGCCCGCCGCAGTGTCCTGCGGAAAGAACAGTGCCGTGATGTCTCTGCCGAAAATCACATAACCAACCGCGCAGGGAATCGTGACCAAAAAGGTGAAGCGAATTGAGAGCGAGGTCATGCGGTTTACGCCGCACTGGTTTTTCTTTACAAACGCAGCGGTTAAAATAGGCAGAAGGCTCGTTGAAAGCGCGATGACAATCGCCCCGGGTAAATCAAACAGCTTTTTTGCCGCGCCCCAATAGCCGTTGTATCCAGAGGCGACGGCTTCCGTGACGCCCTCTATGGATTGCAGCGCGCCGCCGATTATCGAGGTGTCAATTAAGTCCAGAACATACAGAAAACTTGAGCCGATGGTAATCGGCACGGCGAATTTTATCAGCGCCCACGCGATTTCTTTCCTGCGCATCACCGTTTCGTCGCCTTTTTCGGTATCTTCTCTGTCAATTTTGTTCTGCTTTCTCTTATAAATCAGCAGATAAACCGTGCCGAGCGAGGCGCTCAGAGAGACGCCCAGAATCGCTGCCGCCGCGGAAAGCGAGCTTGCGCTTTCGCCAAACGCGGTTACAACATAATAAGCCAGTCCGATACCCAGCACAAGCTTCGTCACTGCTTCGATAATCTGCGAAAGCGCCGTGGGCGTCATGTTGGAGCGGCCCTGGAAATAGCCGCGTATCGCGGACATTATCGCGCAGAAGAAAATCGTGGGCGACAGCGCGAGAATCGCGAGGTCAGCGCCCGGGTAGTTCATAAGCGCCGCCAGCGGGCGAGAGAAAACCGCCATGATAAGCGCACTTGCTAAGCCGAGAATGAAGAAAATAAGGATTGCGACGCCGAAGATTCTGTCCGCCTGCTTTTTCCGCCCCTTGGCGTACGCCGCGCTGACCATGCGTGACACAGCTACGGGCAGGCCGGCCGTCGCGATAGCGTTAAACACAGCAAAGACATCATATGCGACGAAGAAGTAGCCGTATGCCGCTTCGTCCAGAATCGACGCAAGTGGCATAGAGAAAAAAAGCCCGACAGCTTTTACGATTATCGTCGAGACGGAGAGAATCGCCGCCCCTTTTATGAAGTTTTGCTGCCTGCTTTTTGACATATACTCTCCTGTTTATTCGCCGTGCTTCAGTCTTGCGCCTTTGCGCGTTAAAATCTTATAGCACACAAGCGAAATCACCGCGCAGAAAACAACAAGCGCGAGAATCATAATCGCCGCGTGCATGAAGAAGGTGTCAGGTAAAATCTTGATGACGGGGTCTGTTTCCGATGAAAATATCCAATAATCATTGTTGAAGAAAAGCTCATGGAATTTCACGAAGAAAAAGCTCCAGTTCACCGCGATAATTCCGCCGAGCAGCGCCGGCAGCGCGATTGTGAAAATCCCCGCAAGCTTCAGATAGCCGTATTTCCTGCGCTTCAGCTTGATAACGCTGCCCGCAATCGCCAATGCCCCCGAGGCTATGAAGATAATCTGCACCGCGTCGAATATAACCTTGACCTCGCGGAAGTGAATTCGCCCCGCCTCTGACATAGAAAGCGTCGGGAAGTTCAGCTCGCCTCTGTAGAGCAAAAAGTTATAATCAATCAGCACATCATAATTGGCTTTGACTACATCAGGCGCATAGCCCGATGTGGCGGAGATATTCAATGCCTCAATGTCAAAATAATAAAGCTGGCGGAAATTCAAGGTGACAACCACCGCCAGAGAGATTATGAAAACGGTCAGGACGAGAGCCAACAAAACGTTTGAAGCCGAAAGAGCTTTTCTGTTCTCCATTTAATCATCTCATTCACAAATTTATCGTAAAAATAAGTATAACATAATCGGCTTTCTTTGTCTCTACTATTTTTATATTCCTAACGCTCGGCACAGGACGATGGCTCCGCTGTTTCTCTCGGCAGCTTCAGAACTCTGCTGGACTATAACGGTAAGCTCTCTTTGCGCATCCCTCGCAGTCTGCACATGAAGCTTGTCGAGGATGCCAAACGCGAAGGAGTGTCTCTCAATCAGTATGCGCTATATAAATTGAGTCGCTGAAAAAGGTACTGATGCTATATCAAATTTAGTTGTCTTACTTTTCACACAAATCTCATTGACGCGAGGGGTTTTAGCAACTATAATCTAAGCATAAAGCTTATTACTTTTAGCAATGCAGGAGGGTGTTATGAAGCTGAATTACAAAAAGACCATATTGGTAGGGCTGGCATTTTTCTCTATAAGCGCTTTTTGGCAGATGTATGACCATATCATTCCGCTTATTCTGAAATTTAACTTCGATGTCAACGACGTCGTCGCGGGCGGCGTGATGGCGATGGACAACGTTCTGGCGCTGTTTTTGCTGCCGCTTTTCGGCGCATTGAGCGACCGCACCAAAACGAAATGGGGGCGCAGAATGCCGTTCATCATTTTTGGCACGGCAGGCGCGGTTATCTCCATGCTCATGATTCCCCTCGCGAAAGAGCTTGGCTCTCTGCCGTTTTTTATCGTGGCTCTCGGCCTCACGTTGCTTTGCATGGCGACGTACAGAAGCCCCGCCGTCGCATTGATGCCTGACGTCACTATCAAGCCAATGCGCAGTAAGGGCAATGCCATAATAAATCTTATGGGCGTGTTGGGAAGCATGCTTCTGCTTGGGCTTATCGGCGTTATGCTCCCGGGCGCGCCGGAAAGCGGCGAATATAACCCCAACTATTTCCCCGTTTTCCTTGCCTGCATGGCGATTATGCTTGTGGCCGTCGGCATTCTGGTCTGGCGGGTTAAAGAGCCTAAGCTGACCGCGGAAATGGCGGAAGAATCCGTTAAATTCGGCATCGAAGAAACCACCGAGGCCGCTTCAAAGACAAAGGTTAAGATGAATTCAGCCACGCTGAAGTCTTTCCTGTTTCTCATGGCAAGCATCGCCTTCTGGTTCATGGGCTACAACGCTGTGACCACCGCGTTCAGCAAATACAGCGTTGAGGTGTTCGGCATGGGCGCAGGTGCTTCGGCTCAGATTTTGCTCGTTGCGCAGGGTGCTGCAATAATCTCGTTCATTCCATCCGGCCTATTGGCGACGAAAATCGGCCGCAAGAAGACCATTATGGGCGGCATTGTTTTGCTTGTGCTGGCCTTCGGGATCGGTGCAACCTTCACGGAATTCACGCCTGTACTCTATGTTCTGTTTGCTCTCGCGGGCATTGCGTGGGCGGGCATAAACGTCAACAGCCTGCCGATGGTCGTCGATATGGCGCCGATTGGCGAGGTCGGGCGCTACACAGGATATTATTACACCGCCTCGATGGCCGCGCAAATCCTCACGCCGATTCTCTCGGGCGCTGCGCTTGAGTATATCGGATACTATACACTTCTTCCATACGGCGCGCTGTTCGTCGCGTTGAGCTTTGTGACTATGCTCTTCGTGAAGCACGGCGATTCGCGCCCCGAGCCGCCGAAGGATAAGCTTGAAGCCTTTGAGGCTTTAGACTGATTTTCTGTTGCCACTACTGAACGGGTCAATAAAGAAGGTTGGGTTTCCCCAACCTTCTTTGCGTACAGCTGTAATTTTATTCTAAAAGAATCTGTCATACTCCCCAGTCGGAAATTCCCCTTTCAATCCTAACACTTTCGGCCATTTGCCGGTATCATCAATGATAAAGCCCATTATCATACCCATATGGCAATGCAAATGCCTGAATTGAGCCAAAATCAGTGTGACTCTTGAATATTCACAACCCGGCGGCTTTAACAGCAGTTCTTTATCTTTAAGTGACAGTAAATAATCAGTTATCTTAGTTTTTACATTTCCGCAATATGTCTCTATATCAATCCTTGACAGTTTCTTTTCCGATTGAACGTCAAGATTGTTCAAATCCTTTTCGTGAATTACTGGTTCAGCAAAGCTTTCATCATATGGATTGATAAACCATAAATCGAGCGAGTGCAGCATGTGGTATATGTGTTTCCACATAGGCATCTCACAGTACTGCTTATTCCAAAGACTATCGGGAACGCAGGCAATAACATTGTCTGTCTCCCATAACGCACGCATTGTCTGCTCTTGTATAATTGAGCAAAAGCTGCTCTGCTCCATAAGTATATCCACACCCCTCCGATGTTGTAAATGCTTCCCCATAAACCTCATGTCGGAGGTTTATTTTTTACTTTTCCGGCCAGTTCTACGGTCAATGAAATATAGGGCAAAGGCCAATGCCAGGAAAACCACCGCAACTATTGATACAAATACCGCCACATGGAGAACACCGAGCGCATTTACATCAAAAACAGGGTAAATGTAATCGCCGGTTATGTATCCGAAGATAAACAGATATGTGATATATGCCAAGGGGAAAATCAGAACGGTGAGAACATACAGCGGGCTTCTAATCTTTCCTTTTTCCACTATGAAAATCCAGTGCAGAAGCAATAATACAGGATTTATTACATGGAGGAACAGAAACGCGCCATCGAAGCTGAATACACTTATATTCGTGAGGGATATCCCGAGCATGATAAGAGACATGATTACCATACACAAATCTATATATGTGGGAATATGCTTTTTCCTTGTCAACAGAATAATCCCTGAAAAAATCATAATAAGGCATTCTGCGGCGTTGCTCAGAAATGTGTATTCATTTGAAAACGGAATTGGCGAGTACCCCCAAAGAACACTGATAAGCATTATTAACCCTATGCCCAGCTTCAAAATTGCCTGTGCCTTAATGCTTTTTACCATTCTTAACCCCTCCTCAATTCATTGATTATCTCTTCCATCTTCATGCCCCGCGAACCCTTGACGAGCAGGTTATCTCCTTCCTTGAGCTCGGTTTTCAGCCATTCTGCCGCCTTTTCATTGGTGTCAAGGTGAATTGCTTTACTCTTTCCAAAGCCTCTGCATATATCCCTGCTGCGCTCGCCTATGCCTATGAGAATATCCACGCCTTTTTCATGCGCGTATTCTCCCACCTCTCTGTGCCCTGCCTCGGTGTAGTCTCCGAGTTCAAGCATATCGCCGAGCACGGCGATTTTTCTGCCTGCTCTGCCGGCCAGAATATCAACCGCCGCCTTCATGGAGTCTGTGCTGGCATTATAGGTGTCATCAATCACAGTGCAGCCGTTCAGCGCGAAAATCCGCTGCCTGCCCTCAAGCGGCTCATATGAGGCAATCGCGAGCAGAGCGTCTTCGAGCTTCACGCCAAGCTCCTCCGCCACCGCCAGCGACACAAGCGCGTTTCTCACATTGTGTTCTCCCGGTGCAGGCACGAACACGTCGAAGGTTCTCCCTGCACGCTTACAGGAAAAGCATGTTCCGCCGTTTTCTGCGCGCAGATTTTCCGCCCGCCAGTCGCAATCAGGCGAAAGTCCGAAGGTTATCGCCCTGCGCGCTATTGTCTCTTTCAGGGTAGAGAGCAAATCATCGTCACCGTTTACAAAAACCGCGCCGTCGGTTATATAATCCGCGATTTTCAGCTTCTCTGCCATGATATTCTCGCGGCTTTTGAGGTATTCTATATGAGACACCCCGATGTTCGTCACCACGGCATGCGTCGCTTTTACCACCGCGGAAATCTTTTCCATCTCGCCGGGCAGACTCACGCCCATTTCCACGACGGCTGCCTGATTCTCGGCTGATAAATTGCATATTGTAATCGGCACGCCCACCTGGCTGTTGGCGTTCTCTCGCGTCTTCATGACGTTCAAGCCCGCCGAAAGCGCCAGAGCAATCATCTCCTTCGTCGTCGTTTTTCCCACGCTGCCCGTCACGCCGATTATCGGAATGTCAAAGCCGCTTCGGTAATATGCCGCAACCTCCTGCAACGCTTTTCTGCTGTCTTTCACAAGCACAACCGCACCCTCGGCGGCAATTTCCTCCTCCGAGAAGCTTGCCGCCGCGCCGCCTTCGAAGACGGCGGGTATAAATTTGTGAGAATCCACGCGCTCGCCCTTAATCGGCACGAACATAGTGCCGGCGCCTATTTCTCTGCTGTCAGTCGAAAATGACGTTATGATTGTATCCGGGCTGCCGCTTAAAAGTCTGCCCCCGCTTGCCTTGATTATTTCCTCAAGCCTTAATTTCATATTCTCCCCCGCTTGCGTTTTTCTAAGAATTCCGCGATGACCTCGCGCTCGTCAAGGTGATGCTTCACACCCTTTATCTCCTGATAATCCTCCTGCCCCTTGCCCGCAAGGACGATTATATCTCCCGCCTCGGCGTTTTCAATGACATAATGAATCGCCTCTATCCTATCGGGTATGACTATATATTTCCCTTCTGTTTTCACTATGCCTGTTTTGATGTCTTCAATTATATCCAGCGGCTCTTCAAAGCGAGGATTATCCGATGTTATGACGGATAAATCGGCGAGCCTGCCGCTCACCTCGCCCATCTCATACCTGCGCACCTTTGAGCGGTTTCCGCCCGCGCCGAATAGGCAAATTAGCCTTTGGGGCTTATATTCCCTCAAGGTGCTGAGAATGCTTTCCATGCTCACGGCGTTATGCGCGTAATCTATGAGCAGAGTGTAGTCGCCGTCAACCGACGCACGCTCCGCTCTCCCCTTGACCTTAACGCTCACAAGCCCGCGGTTTATGTCATCTTCGTTTACGCCCAGCTCATGGCAGACGGCAATCGCGCCCAAGGCATTGTATGCGTTGAATTTCCCCGGCAGACCGACCTCCGTGATAAATTCGCGCTCGCCCGCCACGTGAAAGGTGCTTCCAAGAATTCCGGGGCGGTGCATCAGGCGATAATCCTCACCTCTCATCTGCGCGTTCGGCGAGAAACCGTAGGTCTTGATTTCGGCGGTATGCCCCTCTATTATTTCCCGCCAGCTTTCATCGTCAATATTCACAACGCCGACCTTGCAAAGCCGAAAAAGCTTTCTCTTGCTTTCGAGATAGTCTTGCATATTCGGATGCTCCACGCCGCCGATGTGGTCTTCTGAGAAATTCGTGAACAGCCCGATTTCCGCCTCAAATCCGAAAATACGATAATCCTTGAGGCCTATAGACGAGGCCTCCATAACACAGTATTCACAGCCGGCGTCTGCCATTTTTCTGAGGTACATCTGAACCTCATAGCTTGACGGCGTTGTGTTGTTGATGGCAATTCTCTCTCCGCCTATCAGCACGCCGAGCGTACCTATCACGCCCGTTTTATGCCCCGCGGCTTCCAGAATGCTTCGCAGCATTATCGCCGTGGTGGTTTTCCCCTTTGTGCCGGTTATACAAATGACGTTCACCTCACGCGCGGGGTGATTGAAAAACGCGGCGGAAATCAGCGCCAGAGCCTGGCGGGAATCACGCACCTTGGTCGTTTCGTTCAGCGTTATGACGGGAACGCCCAAATCCATTTCTCTCTCCGCCACGACGCAAACCGCACCCGTCTCCACCGCCTTAACGGCGAAATCATGCCCGTCCTGCGCCGAGCCCTTTATGCACACGAAAAGACAGCCCGGCTTCACCTTTCGCGAATCGAAAACGACGTCGGTTATCTCAACATCCCTGAGCTTTGTGCCGCCGTGTACGCCGCCGATAATCCCCAGCGGCTCAAGCAGTTTGATAAGATTCATCTGTTGTCCTCAGCTTTCAAATAATCCAGAGCGTGGAGCTGTACAAATATAAGGCGCCCCAGTAAAGTGCCATGGTAAGCACCCTCTCCCATTTTTTGCCGGAGAAGAATTCGCCTTTTGCCACATAAATATCAGAGATGAAGAACATCACGCTGCCCACTGCAAGCATGATATAAAGCGCGCCGTGCTCTGCCGGCAGTGTGACGGCCAGTGCCATCTCAGCGCACAGAGATGCTGCATATACCACAAGCGGAATTGCCTTGGCCTTTTGCTCCTTCAGCGGCTTGAGGAAAATAATGAACATAATAATCAGGCCTGCCGCAAAAATTGCCGCGCTTATAAGAAGACTCGGCGCAAGCGGCCAAAGGCGGATTATCATCAGTGTGTGGCCCGCCATAAAGCACAGCGCGCCGATGATGAAATTCACATCGAGTAACCCGTCGGCAATTGTGAATAAAATAAGCGCCAATACGATGAGATTCACGAGCGGGTTTTCGCCGTCAAGATATGCCGCCAGAACAGCCGAGGCAACAAAGACTGCACTGCAGGTTACCTTTGGCAGGATATTGAGCTTGCCCATACCTTTTGAAGACATAACCCCGAAAATCGCTGCGATTGCACCCGCAAACGGAATCACGATACATGACGCAATGAATAGATTCATGCTCTCTCCTCACTTAGCCTTCTTTATAGAAATCTCGTTATCTGATTCTGTTATCACCGTAGAAAAGAACTCCCTCATTGCCCTGAGCATATAGGCGGTGTCAGCCGTGCCGCCCGTTTCATACGGCGAGTGCATAGAAAGCTGCGCAAGCCCGATGTCAACAGTGTTCATCGCCACATGCGTGTTCGCGATATTCCCCAGCGTGCTGCCGCCCCGCACATCAGAGCGGTTAAAATAGCTTTGATACGGCACACCGGCGTTCTCACATATTCTCTTGAAAACCGCGGAGCTCACTGCGTCTGTGGCATATGCTGTGCTGTTCTTTATCACGACGCCTCCATTGACATAGCATCTGTTCGTGGAATCGGTTTTCTCGGGATACAGCGGATGCACCGCGTGACCGTTATCCGCCGAAACAATAAAGCCCTTTGACACGGCTATCTTTCTCTCCTCACGCGTCTTTCCGGAAAGCATGCCAATGCGCTCAAGCGTGTCGAGCAAAAAGGTTGAGGCTGCGCCCTGTTTAGTCATACTGCCTATTTCCTCGTTGTCGAAAACAGCCGTCATTGCAACGTTTTCCGTGTTTTCAGCGGCTATCAGGGCTTTAACCGCCGAGAAAGCATTTTGCAAATCATCAAGCTTGGGGCTTGCGAAGAACTCCTCATGCTCCCCGAAAAATGTGCCCCTCTCACGATTATAAAGATAAAGCTCATGTGAGAGGATATCCTCTTTTTTCACTCCGCATTCTTCGGCTAAAGCCGCCATAAAATCAGCTGTTTCATCACCGAAAAGCGGCAGCGTATCCACTTGTGCGTTCACCTTTGCGCCGTTGTTCGCTTCGCGGTTCATATGGATTGCAAGGCTTGGGATTAAAAACAAATCCCGCTTGAAATCGACGAGCTCCGCCTTCACTCCGCCCGGCGTTTTAAGCAGCACCCTGCCCGCCGCCGAAAGCGGCCTGTCAAGCCAGAGGCTGAGCGTCATGCCGCCGTAAACCTCGGTGTTAAGCTTGGTATAATGCGCATCCACCCTCATCTCGGGGCTCTCCTTTATCTTGAACGCCGGAGAATCTCCGTGCGGCGAGACGATTGAGAACGAATTAAAATCATGCCTCGGATATTTGAAGGCGATTATCGCGCTCATATTTCGCTTGACGAAATATTTCCCGCCCGGCTGAATATCCCATGCCTCGCTCTCGCGAAGCTCTGTGAAACCCGCCGAAGCGAGCATTTCAACTATAGCTTTAGCCGTGTGAAAGATTGACGGGCATTTCTCGATGAAATCCATCAGCTCGCTTGTCAGTTCCCGTTCTTCAATACGCGACGTAACGCGCTCTGTGTTTGACATAGACTCCTCCTGTGATGCAATCTTGCTTTTTTCTCACTCAAGTATATCACACTTGCCTCATAAATGCAGTATTGAAATTGCGATAAAGAGTTGCAAAGTCTGCTTGACATATTCTGCAAAGTTTGCTATACTAATCTTGCAAAGCAAACTTTGCAAGACGGGAGGCTATTATGAACACACATATAGCGGAACTCCGAAAGAAGCACAAACTCTCGCAGGAAGAGCTTGCCGATGCGGTCGGTGTGACGCGCCAGACTATAACCTCAGTTGAGACAGGGAAATACACGGCCTCACTTGGGTTGGCGTATAAAATTGCGCGGTTCTTCGGGCTTTCAATTGAGGAAGTTTTCGATTTCAGCGAAATGGAGGAGATATAATGGAAAATTTCCGCCTCAAGCACGTGATGAATATCAGGATTTCAGGTATAATCATTCCTCTTATTCTGCTCCTGTTTGTCATGCTCAGCATATTCTCGGAGAACACTCCGCGGCAAAGCGATTTTCTCAAGGGCTTCCACGGCGGATTTCAGGCCGGTCTTTTCCTCCTCTTTGAGGGCTACTGGCTGCTTTCGCTTATAAGAAGCGTTCTGGTGCTGAAAAACGAAGATTACCGCCGCAAGCTTTACATCAAGGAGACAGACGAGAGAACCCAATTCGTTATGATGAAATCCGGCGCCGGCTTCGTTCGGCTCTTTCTCATCATTCTTGCCGCCGCAGGGCTAATCTCCAGCTTCTTCAGCGACGCTGTTTTCTTCACGCTGCTCGGCGTGGTCTATGCTGTCTTATTGCTCAAGCTCGTGTTAATGCTGTATTATAATAAAAAATATTGATTGGAGGCAAATATGAAAGAACGGGTTCATAGCGTTATCGCACGTTACTGCCTGACTCTCGGCTCAATATGTATCGCGTTGCAAATCATCATCAGAAATTTCTTCCCCGCACAGCCTGTTACCGATTTTCTCTCTGGCTTTTTCATCGGGCTGGGGTTGGTGCTCATCATCGCCGCTTTTTCAGGACGCTTGGTAATCGGGAGAAAGCTCACAAAAAACAGGTAAGCAATTTGCTTACCTGTTTTTTATGCTTACACTAAATCCTCTTTATCCTTATGCGGGCAAACCGCCATATATGCCGGGCGGATAATTCTGCCCTTGCCTGCCAGCTCTTCGAGCCTGTGGGCGCTCCAACCGGCGATTCTCGAAATCGCGAAAATCGGCGTGTAAAGCTCCATCGGCAGCTCAAGGAGATTATAAATCAAGCCGCTGTAGAAGTCCACGTTGGCGCTCACGCCCTTGAAAATCTTGCGCTGCTCCGTTATGAGCTGCATCGAAAGGCGCTCAACCTTTTGATAGAGCTCATATTCCTTCGTGTAGCCCTTCTCGCGCGAAAGTGTGGAGACGAACTCGGAGAGAATCTGCGCGCGCGGATCGGAGATTGAATACACGGCATGACCCATACCATAGATGAGCCCTGTTTTATCGAAGGCCTCTTTATTGAGCACGCGATTGAGGTATGCTTTGATTTCATCCTCGTTATCCCAGTCAGCCACCGTGCGCTTGATGTCCTCAAACATTCTCGTGACCATGATATTCGCACCGCCGTGCTTCGGGCCTTTAAGCGAGCCGAGCGCCGCCGCGATGGTAGAATATGTATCCGTCCCTGAAGATGTGACGACATGTGTCGTGAAGGTTGAGTTGTTTCCTCCGCCGTGGTCGGCATGCAGAATCAGCGCGGTGTCCAGCACCTTTGCCTCCGTTTTTGAATATTTGCAGTCCTTGCGCAGAAGGCGAAGGATATTCTCTGACGTTGAAAGCTCGGCGTCGGGCTGATGAATGAAAAGACTGTCTCCGTCATGATAATGGCGGTATGCCTGATAGCCGTAGACAGACAACAGCGGGAACAGTGCTATCATCTGGAGGCTTTGGCGAAGCACGTTCGGGATTGAGACGTCTTCGGCGTTTTCATCATACGAATAGAGCGTCAACACGCTTCTTGCAAGCGTGTTCATCATATCAGAGCTCGGCGCTTTCATGATAATATCGCGCACAAAGCTCGTCGGCAAGGTGCGGTAATAACTCAGAAGCCCGCAGAATTTCTTGAGCTGCTCTTTATCCGGCCACTCGCCGAACAGAAGAAGATATGAAACCCTCTCATAGCCGAAAGCATCGTCAGCCGGAATTGAGTCAATTATATCTTCAATTTCATATCCGCGGTAATAAAGCTCGCCCTCACAGGGCACTTTTTTGCCGTCCTCAGTTTTGCTGGAGATAATCTCCGAGATGTTTGTAAGGCCTGTGAGCACGCCGTTTCCGTTTAAGTCACGCAGCCCCCTCTTGACATCATATTTTGTGTAAAGCTCGGGGTTTATCGCATTGCTTTTCTCACACATTTCCGAAAATTCAAAGATTTCCGGCTTTATTTCAGAGTAAACAGACATATCCATATCTCCTGCGCCCACCAAAACTCGGCGCAGACACCCTCCTTTTCATTATTTTCTTTTTTTATTATAACAGAAAAACGAGTGCAAAAAAAAGAATAAACTGTTAACTTTACCGCTTCATTTCACTGAACAGGAATATACTTTCAGTTATATCATTGATGAATCAGTCGAGTTAAGTGATTTGTCGGCATGGCTCAGTTTTACGATAGCTTCAGGCTTTTTCAAGTGATTTTTAGGCGTGAATCTCTGATTTATCCTGAAAATCAAGCGCATTTAAGTGAATATGCAGGCATTATCAACGATTTCTGAGAATTATTTTGATTTTTTTCACTTTTTTAGTTGCCAATTCTACAATTAGTTGATATAATGACCTTGATATACAATATAGAGGGGGTTGACTGCATGAAATCGAGCGGCATGAAGTTTTATGTCTATTTCGTAATCGTGGCTTTCGTCGCCCTTTTTATACAGGGAGCATATATAACTGTGCATCATTCAGACGGTTATGTTTTCACCGAATCGCAATCCTCCTCACAGGTCATCATAACCGCCTCTTCGCTGCGTGAGATGACAGAGCAGCCGCAAATCACGCAAATAGGTAATGTTGCGTGGGCGATTATCGGCGTAAGCTTCGCGGTGGGTATCGCGGCGGCATTTGTCATTCATCCGGTTCGCCTTTTTTCCCGCAGGAAAAGAGCATCGAGCGTTGCCAGACCTCGTGCGCCCGCTTATTCCGCGCGAAGCTACCGAAGCGGCGTGTCTGTAATAAGCAGCGGCTATACTTCTGCGAGGATGCCTACGCGTAAGGTCAGCCGTCCCTATTACACGCTTCGCACCTCCGTGCCAAACGCATCTTCTAACAGCCGCAGCGCAGGGGTTGTGAAGAAATACTGGGCATAGCCATGTACGGCACATTTGATATTTGGAACCCTGCATTTGGGTAATCATATTTAAAGGAAAAGTCTGCATATATCAAGACGCAGGCTTTTCTTTTGCTTATTTCCGCAGGTTAAAAGCGTTTAATTCTTTTTCGGAATCATAAATCATAATGAATAGGTTACAATCTGTAATGAATTTATGTAAATCAGCTTGTTTGGGTTAAGCTATGCGAACCCTCAGGGAGGCAAATATGAGCAGGATTCATCTGATGAGTAAAACAAAGCTTGCAAAGCTTCTTTCAGTTTTGCTTTGCATATGCATATTGGCCGTCAGCATTCCGGCCACGCCGGCAATGGCCGATGAAATTTCCAACACGGAGAATAAAATCGCCGAGCTTGAAAACGAGAAAAAGGACCTTGACGCAGAGCTTGACGCTCTGAGAGACGACGAAGCCAAGGCTGTGGAATATCAAGAGGCTCTTCAAGCTAAAATTGACGTGCTGACCGAGCAAATTGAAGAGACGCGCAAAAAGATTGACGAGCTCAACAAAAGCATCTCCATTCTCGAAAAGAAGATAGATGCCTCTGAGGCCGAGATGCAGGATACGATTAGCCTCTTCCACGAAAGGGTGCTTGCGCTGTATAAATCCGGCTCAACCTCAGAGCTCGGTTCGCTTGAAATCCTCCTCAATTCTGATTCTCTGGCGGAGTATTCGATGAAATCAGAGGCCATGAAGAGCGTGACAAGGCGCGACACACAGATAAGAGACAAGATAGCTGCTTTCATGGAAGAAACCTCGGCCGAGCGCGAGGAATGCGAAAAGCAGAAGGCAGATTTAGCTGAATACAAGAAGGAGTTAGATGCAAACTACGCAGAGCTTGATGCTTTATACGTAGAAAACGAAAAAGCCTTGGCAGCGATACAGGATAAAAAAGCAGCAACTCAAGACGCAATAGCGGCAAACGAGGCAGAGAGCTCTGAATTGATAGGTTACCTTGAGGGTCTAATCGCGCAGAAGGCTGCCGAAGAAGAGGCCGCGCGCAAGGCTTGGGAAGAGCAGCAGAATAACGGCGGAGGCGGCGGTTCAGTGCCGCCGGGAACTATGTTCCCCGACCCGGGCAGCACAAGCTTCTGCTGGCCGATGCCCGGCGTGACATATGTCTCGCAGCATTTCCATGGCGGGCATAAAGGTATAGATATTGCAGGTCCCTCAGGCAAGCCGATAGTCGCCGCGGAGGACGGACAGGTCATCGAGGCCAACAACTATGACAGCTGGGGGCAGAGCTGGGGCTATTACGTCCTCATTTATCACAATTCAACTTACACGACGAGATATGCCCATCTCTCGGGGCTTGCGGTCGGAAACGGTGAATATGTTTCCAGAGGGCAGGTTGTAGGATATGAGGGCAGCACGGGCAATTCCACCGGGCCTCACCTGCACTTTGAGGTCTATCAGTACGGCACAAGAGTCGACCCCTGGCCGTTCATCTCTTAAAAAGCTCACCCGCACAGGAAACTGTGCGGGTGTTTTTATTCAAGCGTAAAATCTATTGAAGCCCTCTCCTCGCGAAGCTCTGAAATATACGCGCCGAAGGCTCTGTGTGAGGGATGGTTCTGGTAGTCATTCAAATCCTCAAGCGTTTCAAATTCCGAAATCAGGATATAATCGTAATTGCGTGAATCCTCCTGATTACAATTAAAACAGACGTCAAGCGAGGCAATCTCTTTAATCTCGTCTTTGAGCGCAAGCATTTTCCCGCGCGCTTCAATCAGATTTTCCGCCTTGGTTTTACCGTTTGCGCTTTCCTTAAACTTAAACATGACGATGTGCTTAATCATAAATACTCCTCCCGAAAGTTTCTGAAAGCATTCTACCGCAATATGCAAGAATGCGCAAGGCTGTATTGACTTTTCCATCACACTAATGTAGAATAAATATGATTTGAATAGACAAAGGCTGTGATGAAGAGCTAAGATTTACCCAAAGGCTCAGCGATTCGGGAACGGTGCAAGCCCGAAGCAAGTAAGTAAATCTGAAAATCACTTCTGAGCCGCGGGCTGAACCATAGTAAGCCTTGCCGGAATCCACCGTTAAAAGGAGCATATGTGATGGCATATAGGTGGTAAGCGAAGAAGCTGCAGCGATTTCTCGTCCTATGGGGGCGGGTTTTTTTATTTGACAGATAATACTGGGAGGAAGTTATGTATAAAAAGGTGAGCACGAGTCAGAGCTATGTTGAAAGAGAGAAGCAGATTGAGAATTTCTGGAAGAATAATGAAATCTTCCTCAAAAGCACCAAGCTGCGAGAGGGCGGCCCAGACTTCATTTTCTATGAAGGCCCACCCACGGCGAACGGCAAGCCGCACATCGGGCATGTCCTCACGCGCGCCATAAAAGACATCTATCCCCGCTTTCAGACGATGCGGGGCTATGATGTGCCGCGCAAGGCCGGTTGGGATACTCACGGCCTGCCGGTGGAGCTTGAGGTTGAGAAGGAAATAGGCATCAACGGCAAGGATGAAATTGAGAATTACGGTATCGCGCCGTTTATCGAGCATTGCAAGGAGAGCGTGTGGAAATACCGCTCAATGTGGGAGGATTTCTCGGAGACCGTCGGCTTCTGGGCGGACATGGAGCATCCGTATGTCACATATCACAACGATTTCATTGAATCTGAATGGTGGGCGCTGAAGCAGATATGGGATAAGGGCTTGCTTTATCGCGGCTTCAAGATTGTACCTTACTGCCCGCGCTGCGGCACGCCGCTTTCAAGCCACGAGGTCGCGCAGGGCTATAAGGACGTCAAGGAGCGCTCGGCGATTGTTCGCTTCAAGCTGAAGGACAGCGACGCTTCCGTCCTCGTATGGACGACCACACCGTGGACGCTTCCGTCGAACGTGGCGCTGTGCGTCAACCCCAATGAAGAATACATCACCGCCAAGGTAAATGAAACCGGCGAAAAGCTGATGCTTGCGAAGGCTCTCGCAGATTCCGTTCTCGGCGAGGGAGCGTATGAAATCACAGATTCCTGCCATGGCAAGGATTTAGAATTCAAAGAATATGAGCCGCTTTTCCGCTTTTTCCAGTCAGACAAGAAGGCCTTCTATATAACCTGCGGCGATTTCGTCACGCTCACAGAGGGCACAGGCGTTGTGCATATGGCGCCGGCGTTCGGCGACGACGACGCGTCTATCGGCAGGAAATATGACCTCCCGTTCGTTCAGCTTGTCAATCAAAAAGGCGAGATGAAGGAAGAAACTCCGTGGGCCGGCATGTTCGTCAAGGACGCCGATAAGGAAATCCTCTCCGCACTGCGCGTGAGCGGCAGTCTTTTCGCCGCGCCCGTCTTTGAGCACAGCTACCCGCACTGCTGGCGCTGCGGCACACCGCTGATTTATTACGCGCGCGACAGTTGGTTCATCGAGATGACGAAGATTAAGGATAAGCTCATCGCAAACAATAACACCATTAACTGGATACCCGAGAGCATCGGAAAGGGCCGCTTCGGCGACTGGCTTGAGAACATACAGGACTGGGGTATAAGCCGCAACAGATATTGGGGCACGCCGCTGAACATATGGGAATGCGAGTGCGGACACAGGCACGCCATCGGCGGAATTGACGAGCTTAAATCTCTCTCCGATAATTGCCCGGAAGATATTGAGCTTCACCGCCCTTACATCGACGCAGTGACGATAAAATGCGAAAAATGCGGCGGAGAAATGAAGCGCGTGCCGGAGGTTATCGACTGCTGGTTTGATTCGGGCGCAATGCCCTTCGCCCAGCATCACTATCCATTTGAGAACAAGGAGCTTTTTGAGCGGCAGTTTCCGGCGGATTTCATCTCTGAGGCCGTTGACCAAACACGCGGCTGGTTCTATTCTTTGCTTGCCATTTCTACGCTTCTCTTTGATGTTGCGCCGTTCAAAAATGTAATCGTGCTGGGGCATGTGCAGGATGAAAACGGGCAGAAGATGAGCAAATCAAAGGGCAACGCCATTGACCCGTTTGAGGCACTTGAGGAATACGGTGCCGACGGCATACGCTGGTATTTCTATACGAACTCCGCGCCCTGGCTGCCGTCAAGGTTCAGCGGAAAGGCAGTGCAGGAGGGGCAGCGGAAGTTCCTCTCCACGCTGTGGAACACATATGCTTTCTACATTCTTTACGCGAACATAGACAAATTTAACCCGTTCGAGCATGTGCTTGATTATTCAAGGCTCGGCACGATGGATAAATGGCTGCTCTCGCGCATCAACACGATGACGAGAGAGGTGGCGTCCTGCCTTGAAAGCTATAAAATCCCGGAGGCCGCAAAGGCGCTTCAGGATTTCACCGACGAGATGAGCAATTGGTATGTCCGCCGCTCACGCCAACGCTTCTGGGTGAAGGGCGAGACGGAGGACAAGACCAACGCCTACATGACCCTTTTCACCGCGCTGTATGACGTGATTCGCGCGGCCGCGCCGATGATTCCCTTCATGACGGAGGATATATATCAGAACCTTGTGCGCAGCGTAAACCCCGCGGCGCCGGAGAGCGTTCATCTCTGCGATTTCCCCAAAAGCAACGCCGATTATATTGACACAGAGCTTGAGCGCCAAATGCAGCGCGTGCTTGATATAGTCACGCTTGGGCGCGCCGCCAGAAATGAGGCCGTTATTAAAAACCGGCAGCCTCTCGGGAAGATGTTCGTCGTCGCTGACGGCGAATCAACCGGTGAATTCAAGGAAATCATCGAGGAGGAGCTGAACGTGAAAGCCGCGGAGTTCATCACGGACGCTTCAGATTTTGCGGGCTATGTTTTCAAGCCGCAGCTTAGAATTCTCGGCAAGAAACTTGGCGCGAAGCTCGGCGAGGTACGCGAGGCGCTTCAGAATCTCGACGGCGCTGCGGCCAAGAAGGAGCTTGATTCCACCGGCGGCATAACGCTTCACCTCAAGGACGGTGACATCACGCTTGCAGAAGAAGAGCTTATCATCGAGACGACAAAGGCCGAGGGCTATGCCTCTGTTTCAGAGCACGGAATCACCGTCGTGCTTGACACCACGCTTACAGACGAGCTGATTGAAGAAGGCTTTGTGCGCGAAATTATCAGCAAAATTCAGTCTATGCGCAGAGAGGCCGATTTCGACGTGCTCGACCACATCATCGTCTATGCCGGCGGCAGCGGAAGGGTTCTTGACATCATCAGGAGCAATCAAAATACGATTATGCGCGATGTGCTGGCAGAGGAAATAAAAATAAACGAAGGCCTCGACGACCTCCCGAGCTGGGATATAAACGGAGAGGAGACCGTTCTGGGCGTGAAGAAAGCGTAAATAACCATGAAAAAGCTTTTGTCAGACGGGAGATTTGCTTTCGTCAGCCGTGAAGACAGAGATTTTATTCTGGCTTTTGATGCTTCCATGCACAAGGCCGGCTACGCAAACAACGGTATTCAGGAGTATGTTGTGTTCGGGAAATATAAAATTGAGTATTTCAAGCCGGGGAATAAATCCAAAAAGTACATCGCGCGCATTTATTTCCGTGACGACGGGATTGTTCTGAGAATGTATTTCTCAAATATTGACCGGCACAAAGCCAGTATTGAAAGCGCGCCGGATTACATCAAAAAACCCTTCGTTGATGGCAGCCACAAGTGCAAGCGGCCAAACTGCAAGGCGATGGACGCAGATATTGAAAAATGCCGTTACAGGAAAACATATTCGATAGACGGCGTGCGGTATGAGGCGTGCTCAGAGCTTAGCTTTTGCTATTATAATCCACAGGCAAAGGATACACAGGGGTATATTGATTTGCTTGCAGCGTTTTATTCAATCAAAAAGGCAAGCTGACTATATGAGATATGCCATGCGGAGGTGATTCACTTGGAAAGAGAACAGCAAATCAGTAAATTTGATACACTGGAGAAGCGTTTGAGCAGCCCGTCGATACTGCGCATCTGCCTCATCGGGGCTATGATTCTTCTGCAAGGAATCACACTTGGCGTTCTCATCAGCTTTTTGAACCAGTATATGACGTATTACTATGTTGCGACGATTATCCTGCTGCTGGTGGTTATGCTGTATATCTTCTCGAATAAGGCTAACCCCGCCTTTAAACTGACATGGATGTTCATTGTCGCAATCTCGCCGATTTACGGCTCAATCGTCTATATCTTCCTCGGCAGTGACCTCGCCTCGTTGAGAACGCGCAAGCAGCTTGAACGTGTGAGCGATAAGATTGTTATTGAGCTGAGCGAGGAGAAAAATCTTGTTTCAGAGGTTGAGGACGCGCATATAAAAAATCAGATGCAATATCTCATAAACAAGGTCGGCTGCCCCGCATATGCCAACACGCGCGTGGATTTCCTGTCTCCGGGAGAGGTGAAATTCGAGCGCCTCAAGGCCGAGCTGCGAAAGGCGAAAAGCTTCATCTTCCTCGAATATTTCATCATCGGCAGCGGCATAATGTGGGAGGGCATCCTTGAAATCCTCGCCGATAAGGTGCGCGAGGGCATTGAGGTGCGCGTCATGTGGGACGATTTCGGCTCAATGACGACGATTCCCAGCAAGCACGGCGAATATCTCACCACTTTAGGCATAAAGAACTGCGTTTTCAATAAGGTAGTGCCGATTCTCAGCGGGCTGCACAACCACCGTGACCATCGGAAAATAGCCGTTATAGACGGCAAGGTCGCCTTCACCGGCGGCATCAATCTCGCCGATGAATATATAAACGCCTATGAAAAGCTGGGGCATTGGAAAGACTCTTCCATTGTGCTTGAGGGTGAGGCGGTCTGGAGCTTCACAGTGATGTTTCTCTCCACCTGGAGCTTTGTGAATAACTCTGATGAGGATTACAGCCGCTACCGCAGGCCGGCGGAGGAAATCGCCGTGAAAGATGCCGCGGGCCTTATTCAGCCGTATTACGACAGCCCGCTCGACAGCGAGCTAGTGGGCGAAAACGTCTACATGAACATGATTTCACGCGCTGAGAGATATATTTATATGGAATCTCCGTATTTAGTAATCGACCACGAAATGCTCATAACGCTTTCAAACGCCGCAAGGCAGGGCGTGGACGTGAGAATCATCACCCCGCATATCGGCGACCATTGGTATGTACACAGCATGACGCGCTCAAATTACAGTCAGCTAATTGAGGCAGGCGTGCGCATTTTTGAGTATACCCCGGGCTTTATTCACTCGAAGATTTTCATCTGCGACGATAAAATAGCCACCGTGGGAACAATCAATATGGATTACCGCAGCCTTTACCTGCATTTTGAATGCGGTGCAATGATATATGATTCCCCTGTCTTAGACGACATTTATGATGATTTTCTCGATGTGCAGAGCGTGAGCCACGAGGTCGCATTGGAGGAAACCAGAGTTTCTCCGGCACGGCGCCTGATGCGCTCAATTATTCGCATCTTCTCACCTATGATGTAACACAAAACCCCCGGGCTCTCGGGGGTTTCTTATATACGCTTATACACTCTTATTTGCCTGTGAAGTTCGGGGAATACTTCGCCGCGAGGATAATCGCCTCCACCATGCTGACAGGGCTTGCGATGTTCTTTCCGGCAATGTCCATGGCCGTGCCGTGGTCTACCGATGTGCGCAGAATGGGCATTCCGCCCGTTACGGCAATTGTGCGCTCGAAATCAAGTGTTTTGGTGGCGATGTGGCCCTGGTCATGATAGAGCGAAAGCACGCTGTTGAAACGCCCCTGCAACGCCATGTGGAAAACCGAATCCGCGCCGATTGGCCCGACCACCGCTATACCCTCTTTTTGCAGCTCTTCAACCGCGGGGAAAACCTCGTCTACCTCTTCATTGCCGAAGAGGCCGTGCTCTCCGCTGTGAGGATTCAACCCGGCAATGGCCATCGTGCCGTCTGTTATGCCCAGCTTCTCCAAGGCCTCCTTGCATCTGTGTACATAGTCAATTATGCGCTCTCTTGTCACCATATCACACGCCTTGCGCAGAGAGACATGCCTGGTCAGGAAGAAAACTCGCATGCCGCGCACCTCGAACATCGTCAGGGGGTCAGGCGTATTCGTCAGCGCGCCGAAAATCTCTGTGTGCCCGATGAAATCCACGCTCCCCGCTTTCAGAGATTCTTTATTTATCGGCGTCGTGGCGACGGCGTCCACCTTCCCTGCCATGGCAAGCTCTATGCTTTTCGCTATGCAGTCATAAGCCGCCCTGCCGCACATGCCGCTGATTTCGCCGAGCTTGAGCTCGCTCATATCCACGCCGCACGCCTCGATGAGATTCATCACGCCATCGCTGTAGTCTCCGTCTTTCGGCTCTGCTATCACGTTCACGCGAAGCTTTATTCCCGTGAAATTCAGTGCCTGTTCAAAGACCTCTCTGCTCCCCGTGACGACGCACCTCGCTGAGCTCTTTACTTCGTCACTGACAAGTGCCTTCAGTACGATTTCCGGCCCTATTCCCGCCGGGTCTCCCATTGGAATTGCTATTATCGGCTTAGTCATTCAATTTCTCCCCTCGCTTATTTTTCTCTGAATGTATTTTACACAGCGGACAATCGCGTCTGCTTCGCCGACCATACCGCCCTTGGTCACCACCTTGAAATTCTCGTAATCTCCGCCAATCAGCTCGCCGTAGGCCGCAAGCGGAAGCACCTCGCCAAGCAGCCTCATTCCCGCCGTTTTCATTCTCCGGCACACGGCGATGGTTATATCACCGCCGCAGGTATAAAGTCCGCCGAAGCCGCCCTTTGAGAGAATCCGGCAGGTAATCTCGGCGAAGGCGTCGTTTATTTTGCCCGAAAGCTCATCAAAGGTGTCGCCGGGTTTCGCATAATCCTCAAAGGAAAGCCTGTGCTCCGGGAAAATCCCGTTGCCAATCACGCTGCACACGTCATAACCTTCACTGTTACTTTCAATTTCCGCCGCGACGCGTTCAATCTCAACCTCACGGCTCTGCGCGCTTTCTAAAAACAGCGAGGTATCGGCAAAAACATTGAACACTTTCATGTTCTCCAGAAAGCTTCTCGCCTGCTCACTCGCGACCGCGTTAACGCTGCCTACCGTTACGAGAATCTTATCCTCCGCAATTTCCTGCCGCTTCACGAGCCTTTGAGCGAGCGTGGCGGTTAGCACCCCCGGGTCTGCCGCAATAAACGGCACGCCGCTCATTATCGCCGCATCGGCGATTAGGTCAATATCCTCCTGCGTGACGGCGTCACACACGATGGTTCTCACGCCACTCCTCGCCAAGTCTTCGATTAACGCGGCAGTGTATTCAATGCCCTTCTGCTGTTCTTCAAGCGAGATTGCGCCCACGGGATATTTCGATTGCATGCGGTAAATTTCCGCGCAGAACGGCGTGGTTACCGGGTTTTTCGGATCTCGTGCCACATCTGTTTCGTGCAGTGGGATACCGTCTACAAGCAGGCGCCCGTTTATCATGGTTCGCTTGGATTGCGGAAAGCTCGGCATGGCCAAAGCCACCGCCTCGTTGCCGAGCGCGTCCAGCATGGCGTCCGTCTCGCTGCCGAGATTGCCCCTGAGTGTGGAGTCTATCCGCTTTGAATAGAGCGTTATTCCATCAGATTTCATGGCTTTTGCCACGCCGAACACCCGCCTATATGCCTCCTCGGGTGAAACCGCGCGGCTGTCTGTCGGGAATATCACGCA
>DBCZ01000074.1:2617-3054 GCA_002293315.1 Ruminococcaceae bacterium UBA945 | reverse complement strand
TACGCGCAAACTGAGATTACTATTGGAGTGAACGGCTAAGACGGCCTATTGATTCAGCAATAGCAACCGGCCCGTCCCAAATGTGGGGCGGGCCGGTTGCCTTTGCGCGGAAAGCTGAGGCGTCTACACCCTTTCCCGCAGTATATCGATCATTTCAGCTTCCAGCAGTTCTTGGTTTACGCTCCTGCCGAGATAATTGAACTTGATTTTCTTTTCGCGGACATAATCTATGATCTTGTAATATACCTTGTGGGGCATATCGGAAGTGTTGATCAGGATAAAGTCCGCGTTGTTAAAAATTGATACGTCAAACGAAGCGTTGCGCCCGTCCAAAACTGTAAGCGTTGGGTATTGGCTCTTAATTTTCTTGCGCCAGTTGACATACCCGCCTATAACGACTATCTTTTTATCCTTGATAAGCTCCTGCAAGCTTATTG
>DBCZ01000074.1:0-2535 GCA_002293315.1 Ruminococcaceae bacterium UBA945 | reverse complement strand
ATTTTGCCGTTCAATTCGGATATTTCGGATGCGTAAGGTCTTACGGCCTCCTTGTTCCCCTTAGAGGCTTCGCTTTTCATCTGCCGGATTTCTTCACTTTGCCGCTCATTCTGCGCTGCTGCTTTGGCTAATTCTTCTTTTAGCCTGTTGATTTCCGCGTCCTTTTCTTGGATGATTTTATCCATATGCTGAAGCTCCGAAAATTGAGTTTCGGAATTATTCCTGAAATAGAAGTCCTTCATGTTCTTCATTTCTTTTGCCGCCAGCATAAAGAGGAACCCCGCGATATATACGGATAAATCCATTTTCTCCAGAGAGTAGCCGACGTCATAATGGTCTGCGTATTCGGAACAGTCTGAGAGATACCGCGCGTTCTCGGATATGACCCTGATAATATTGTCCTGTTCCTCTTTTGTAACTCTGTCGAATAGATATTGGGCGGTAAAGTTAAATCCGTTCTCATCCAGCGAAGTGTAGAATAAATCCACAATAATGAGCGCCTTGTACAGGGCTATAACATCGTCTTCATCATCGGCGATTTGGATTTTATACTGCATCAGGCGGTCATAAAAAGACGGGTTTGTTACGACAAATTCGCTCTCCATCCCGTTTGATAAAAACTCCCATAGGGTGGAAACCTCATGCCCCGTCCGAAGTTCATTGATAAGCAGCCTTGCGTTCCTCTCGATCAAGACCCTTTCAACATCCTTATCCGGGCTTGTTTCAACAGGAGCGTCGGCGTCATCCGCCTGCGGCTGCTTGTCTTTGCTGATTTGCGACAGGACTCTTTTCACTATCTCGTTATCGCTGTCCTCGCCGTATTTGGCATAGATAAGATAGATTATGAAATAGCCCGGAGGGAAAATGTCGGTATAACTGTGTTTTTTCCTAATCATCTCAAGCATGAAGTTTGCCATGTTCTTCTTTGTCGGCTTTTTGTATACTTCTCTCAGGCTTCTGTCTGTAGCCAACAGTTTCGAGCAAACGAACCTCCGCAAAGCTTCATCTTCCTCAGAACAAAGCAGGATACCGAATATCCGCTTGGTTGCCACATCATACTCCAATTTCCCCGCTGAAAGAAGCGGCGATGTATAATACCGGCTATTTCTCGCTTTTTCATAGAAGCGGTATTTATCAGTTTTATAGCGTTCCTCAAAATCATTGCGCAAGGCCGGCGTCAGGCAAATAGCCCGCGATAGATGGAGGAGCAGTTTTTCAACATCGAATGTTTTAGGCATTATTTCCCTCGTTTAATTTCATGTTTGGGCTTTAGGAATCAAGTATACCACATCACGCCTCGCAATTCCAACAGGAATATGCCAAGCTGTCGCGGCGGCAAACAACCGGCCTGCCCCGAAAGGAGCAGGCCGGTTGCCGGGGCGAGGGCATTGCGAAACGCCTACGCATCCCCTCTAATCGCTATCTTGATGTTGGAATAGTCGAACCGGATATGAGCCAGTATCTGGTTGACGAGGATGTGCATGAGGGTCTGGCTTCCGTATTGGATTTCGGCCCAAAGAGAATCGTCTACCTTTAGCGGCCTTGTCATGCCGTCAGGTTTTTCGGAGAGAAACATCCTGACCTTGCCACCGGCTTTATCCCGCAGGTACATCAGCATTTCGTGGCCGGTGGGGTCTTGATTGCATCTGCCGATGATTGCGGAGTAGACCTGACGCCACGATTTCACTTCGACACGTTCCTCGCCGAACAGGACGGCGGCTGGCTTTCTGCCTATGAATAGGTGCGGCGCGACGGTGAGGGGGTAAACATATTCGCCGTTCACGCATTCGGCTCGCCATGCCGTTTGGGACTTCACGGGCTTTGCGTCATGCTTTGGGGCCGTGCCTGCCGTTTCAGGTTGCCCTGCCAATCGGTGCAGGCCGACTTCCAGCAGAATTTTCCTGATTTCATCGGGATGGTAGATGATGGCGTCAAATTCCTTTAGGGTGAAAAAGCTTCTGAGCCTCTCATGGTGCTGCGCCAGCGAGATGGATAAGGCGACATAGGTTTTATCCGGCTCATTCGCACAGGCGTCGAACGCTTTGACATAATCAGCTAAAGCGAGCATGGCGTCCTCGGAAATTGCCGCCAGCTTGATTGCTCCGCCATATCTATACGGATAGAGCGAGCTTTGCGTTCCCGCCTTGATTCGGTTGAGCGATTCCTCACACCATTTTTGATAATCTTCCGGCGTGACTTCTCCCGCAAGCACTTCATGCCGCCGTATGTTCGACTGGCTCCGCCACTGGTCTAACTCCGCTTTCGTTATCCTTTTTTTGTAGAACAGGGTGTGTATCTTGGAATAATACGATGCGTGGATGTCCAAACCGGGGTCGGATTTGCGCCGCTCACTAAACTGCTTGGCGTACCGTTTGCCGTTACTTGCGCATTCGGGGCAGTATTTCCGTCTTGCGCTGTTGTGGACAGTATAAGACCTTCCGCAAAACTCACACGTTTTTGTCATACCGCCGCCCCCGCTTTCCACTGCTTCAGCAGCTTGACGATGACCGATTCAATCTGCTTCTGCGAGTATTC
>DBCZ01000085.1:1933-4809 GCA_002293315.1 Ruminococcaceae bacterium UBA945 | reverse complement strand
TTGGCACCGCCGCCGGCACCGCCACAGGCGCACTGGCTGCCGCGCCCGTTGCCGCATTGGCTTCGGTTTTTTCCTTCACAGCCGAGTTGATAATCACACTCATGAGCTTGATGATTAAAATGATGGCCAGCAGCACTACAAAAACCGTGATAAGCCCCATCAGCACAACCTGAAGCCCGCTGACTTCATTAACCGCCGCGCTTGTCACTTCCATTCTTTTCCCTCCTTTCAGAAAGATTATATGGTGCAAATGATATTAAATAAAGCAGTGTGCTTCTGAAAAAACGCCATTCTCCCGCATTTTATCAGAATGGATTTATCATATCATGAAAGCGCGATTTTTACAATGCCTTTTCGCCGCCTCGTTTAATTTTTTTCAGGCCAACATGCTTCCTGCCATTGCATTACACGTCGAAAAAGAGTAGAATATTCTTTTGAAAGAGAGGGTTTGCGCATGTTCACTGACAGAGACCTCAAAAAACTGATACTGCCTTTGATAGTCGAGCAGTTTCTCGCTATGGCAATAGGCATGGCTGATACGATAATGGTATCCTCCGTCGGGGAAGCGGCGGTTTCCGGAGTTTCACTCGTAGATTCCATCAACTTCCTTTTAATTATGCTTTTTTCCTCGTTCGCAACAGGTGGCGCGGTTATCGCCGCGCAGTACCTCGGTAAAGGCGAAAGGTGGAACGCAAATATCGTCGCGAAGCAGCTCGAGATTTTCTCTCTCCTCGCTTCCATCGTAATCGGCGCCATTGCCATCATTTTAAGAGACTTCGCGCTCACCTCTATTTTCGGGGAAATTGAGCCCGACGTAATGGAGAACGCAAGGACGTATTTCTTCATCTCCGCGCTGTCATATCCCTTCCTCGGCGTCTATAACGCGGGGGCTGCCCTATTCAGGGCCATGGGCGATTCAAAAACATCAATGTATATCTCTATCCTGATGAATGCCGTGAACGTCGGCGGCAACGCAATCGGTATTTACGCGCTCAATTACGGCGTAGCGGGCGCGGCCACGGCCACGCTGATTTCCCGTGTGCTGGGCGCTGTGATAATCACGATTCTGCTTCTCAACCCCGACAGGGCGATTCACATAGACCAAATTAGGAAGTTTGAAATAAAGCCTAAAGTCCTCCGTCAGATTTTCCGCATCGGAATTCCGAACGGCCTGGAAAACAGCATATTTCAAATCGGCAAAATTCTGACCATGAGCGTGATTTCCGGCCTCGGCACCGCCTCTATAACCGCCAATGCCGTCGCAGGGAATCTGGCGGGTATTCAGATAATTCCCGGCTCGGCCATCGGCATGGCGCTTCTCACGGTCGTCGGGCAGGCGGTGGGCGCAAAAGACTTTGAAGAAGCCAAGCGATTAACCAAGAAGCTTTTGAAATTCACATATCTCGCCACATGGATTATGACGGCTGTCTTATTTGCCCTGTATCCTTTTATAACGCAGGCCTATTCACTTTCGGCCGAGACTTCGCAAATCTTGTTTACACTGTTCCTAATCCATACAATCAGCGCGGTTGTCATCTGGCCGCTCTCGTTCGTGTTGCCGAATTCCCTGCGTGCCGCCAGCGATGCAAACTTCACGATGACGGTTTCGCTTATCTCGATGTGGGTGTTCAGAATCGCGTGCAGCTATCTCTTCATCTATGTTTTCCACATGGGCGTGGAGGGCATGTGGTTCGCGATGATAATTGACTGGATTTGCCGGGCGGCGCTGTTCTTCTGGCGCTTCAAAAGCGGCAAATGGCAGACTAAATCCTTTGTTTAACGAGGTGCATTATGTTTGACGCTTTCAATGCCGGAATTGAACCCGGCGGCCTGCGCAACAAGAATGATATAAGAATCTTGATTTGCTATATGCTTTCAAGCGTTAACGCTCCGCTTGCTGCTAAGGATATTACGGATATTCTCGTGCGCTATAACATCGTCAATTACTTTGAGGCCAACGATGCGCTCTCTGCCCTTGAAGAGCAGAAGAATATCAGCTTGAAAGATGGCATTTACAGCATTGAGCCTGCGGGCAGAACCATCGCGCAGACGCTTGATACCTCCCTTCCGCTTTCCGTGCGGGATAAGGTGCTTCAGGCCACTATCAACCTGATGGCCCGCGCGAAGGCCGAGCGTGAAAACAGGGTTGATGTAAACGCGGCTAAAAACGGATTCAATGTTACCTGCCATATCTCCGACAGGAACAATGATTTAATGAAAATTGAGCTCTTCGTGCCGGATAAAAAGCAGGCTGAAATCGTCAAAAACAACTTCCACGCCGACCCACAGGGCATTTACAAGCTGCTTCTGGCGGGGCTGACGGGCGACGAGGAACTCATAAAAAGCTTCTTTGAATAACTGAAAATCACCTATGGATAATCCACAGGTGATTTCTTATTTCTCGCGTCTTTGATAATAGCCGTTTAGAATTCCCTTTTGCAGGATATGCCCCTCCATGGCGCTTAGCAAGCCGGCCTTTCTCGTTTTGGCAGGCAAATCAAGCATATCGTCCAGCACGAAGACGACGAACTCATACCTGTGCCGCCAGTTAAACGGTGGCTTCGGGCCCGCATAACGGTGCTTGCCGTAAGCCATTCCCTGCCGCGCACCGAGCAGCGTTGTTTCGCCGCGCGGGATATTCTCGGGGATTATATCGGCAGGCGGGATGTTCCAAATGAGCCAGTGGTTATACCCGGTTACCGGATGGTCTAAGTCGTTCATCATCACCGCAATTGATTTCGCATTCGCGTCAAGCCCCAAAAGCCGCAGCTCCGGCGAAATATCCGCATCAAAACCGGCGTATCTGTCCGGGATTTTCCCCTCGTTCTCATAATGCGGGCGAGGTGACAATTAACTCATTGGCAGCATAATTATTC
>DBCZ01000085.1:0-1904 GCA_002293315.1 Ruminococcaceae bacterium UBA945 | reverse complement strand
TCGGCGTGCCAGCGCGTCGGCTCAATGAGCTCATTGTGACGAAAGCGCACGGTGTCGATATATCTGTCCGTCACCTGCTCATAGGTCTGCCCCCACTTCATATGCTTTGTTATGCGGCGGACAAGCCGCGCGTCGCTCGCCAAATCAACGAATATTTTCAAATCTGCTTTCTCTCTGATTTTATCCAGATACAACGCGAACAGGCCCTCGATGATGACGAGATTATATTCTCCGCTTGAAACCGCTTTATTAAAATCTTCATACATTCTCTCAAGCTCAAGCGTATCGGGACTGTTATGCTCGACATACTCTATTCTTGATATCGGCGCAACTACCATCGGCGGCTCTTTCTTGAAATATGAATCCATGTTGATTTTCAGCACCTTGCATCTTGCCGAGAACCTGTCTTCGAGAATATCCGCCAGCGTGCTTTTCCCGCTGCATGTTCCGCCCGCAATAGCAACCACATATGTTTTCATCTTTTCTCTCCTTGATCAGTGAAATTTATAACGCAAATTCATTTCTCTATTTCTATGATTGCACTTATCGTGTCTGTCACTTCAAACAATATGCTATCCGGCACTTTTTCAATAAATTCCGCTTGTCTTGGCAGCAAATCAAGTATTTTGGCTTGGTCACACATTATAACGCCCTTCGTTTTTGTGTTCTTGTCAAGCTTGATTTGAATCGGGATTCCTCTGTCTGTATTTGTTATCGGGCATATCATTGCCGCTGTTTTCGTAAAGACATTGAAAGTGTCATTGCTGACTACGACAGCCGGCCGGCGGCCCTTTTGCTCATGGCCTGCCTGCGGGTCAAAATTCAGCCAAATAATGTCGCCTTGCCGCGCCTCATATTCCATCGCTTTCCTCTTCCCAGAATCTCTCCATACCAACGGGCACACCGGTGCCAAATTCTTCAAAGGCATAATCGCCATTATAGCTTGCAAGCCGTTCTTTTAACGTCCTATGCTTTCCCTTGGCAGATTTTTCAATGATGATGCGTCCGTCCTTCGCCGTTATTTCCACCTCTTCATTTGCAGCCATATCAACGCTTTCAAGCAAATAACGCGGAAGCCTGATGCCCTGAGAATTGCCCCATTTTACTATGTTAACAGTTGTCATATCAAGTTCCCCCTTTCGGCAGTATACCATGATATACATAGTATATCCGCATTTTGCCGGAAAGTCAAGGAGAGCATCTTCACTCCTTTCTCCTTTAACTGTCAATTATCAACTATCAATTGTCAATTGCCCCTCATGCCATCAATTTAACCATCACTGCCTTTTGAGCGTGCAGGCGATTCTCCGCCTCCTCAAAGATATATTTCGCGTTGGCCTCAAAGACCGCCTCGGTTATTTCCTCGCCCCTGTGTGCCGGCAGGCAGTGCTGGACAATCGCGTCAGCCTTCGCCTGCGCCATGATATTCTCATCAACGCAGTAACCCGCAAATGCCTTAAAGCGCGCCTCTTTTTCTTCCTCCTGCCCCATAGACGTCCAGACATCGGTTATAACTATATCTGCGTCTTTGGCGGCCTCAAGCGGATTGTCCGTCATCGTGAAGCAGTCATAGTCCGCGGCAAAATCTAGAATTCCCTTTGGCGGGCGATAGCCCGCCGGGCACGCAACCGCGACCTCCATGCCTGTTTTCAGACCGCCGACTATAAGCGAATTCATCATGTTGTTGCCGTCGCCGATAAAGCAGAGCTTCAAGCCCTCAAGCTTGCCCTTGAATTCGCGGATTGTCATGAGGTCTGTGAGAATCTGGCACGGGTGTTCAAAATCCGTCAGCCCGTTTATGATTGGTATGCTACCATACTCCGCCAGCTCTTCCACATCCTGCTGCGCGAATGTGCGAATCATTATGCCGTCAACATAGCGCGAAAGCACGCGCGCGGTGTCCT
>DBCZ01000096.1:16632-20345 GCA_002293315.1 Ruminococcaceae bacterium UBA945 | reverse complement strand
AGGCCGGTGCTTCGGATAAAGGTGACAGCCTTGTGGTTGTAAAGCGCATCACTGTAAATTGAGCCATTGAGAATCAGCGTGCTTGTTTCCTGCGGATTATGCGGATCGCTGACATCAAACAGAGAGAACTTCATGCCCGTTTGCCAGCCCGTTTCGGCGTCTGCGTTATAGCCTATGCCGATCAGCGTATTTTCATCAAGCGGGTGCAGATATGTAGAGAATCCGGGGATTTTCAGCTCGCCCAAAACGGTGGGACTATACGGGTCGCTGACATCTATGGCAAAAAGCGGGTCGGTTTGCCTGAACGTGACGATATATGCCATCTCGCCTATGAAGCGCGCGGATTTAATCGTCTCGCCCTGCGCCAGCGCGGGGGTTTCGCCAATCTTATTCAGGCCGGTGTCGAGCACGTAGAGCTTGTTGTCGATGGTTTCATTGTATATGGTCACCGCGACGCGCAAATAGCCGTCATGCTCGTCCATCGAGAACTGGTTCAGCACCGTGCCTTCAACAGTGGCCCTCGCCGAATATTCAATACTGTTGCCGTCTATTTCATAGCGCACAATTTCCGTGTCTGAGCCGAAGCCCGAGGCAACGTATAGCCCTCCGGCGCTGCAATAGACAAGCGAGCCGTATGAGCCAAGCACCGTTTTGGTGGAAACCTGCTGATAATCGACGATTGAAAGCGCTGAGGCCGTGATAAAGGTGGAATCATTTTCCTCCGAGATGAAAATATCCTGCTCTTTCACGGATATATATTCCTTGGCGTGATTGCGCGAATGAGAATCGTAAGTGCGCGGGACATAATTCCCCACCTTTTCAAGCGGGATTATCCCCATGTGCCGCACGGATTTGCTCGTGACGAGATACAGCGTCTCACCCGACAGACGCGAGGAGATATAATCACCCTCCTGCCTGAATTCGCGTTGAAAGCTGATGGCGTCACCGTGATTGAGAACATCATATATGCGCACGCTTGTTATAGAGCTGTCCACGCGTATTGTGTCGGAATCAGCGCTTGATGTATCCTCACGCGGCAGGCGTGAGACGAGAACAAGCCTTTTATTCTTGACATACATGTCAATGATTGAGCCGTCTTTCTCCGTGTCAAATTCCGTCTGGCTCATGAGGCGCAGGCCGCCCATATTGACGATGGAGAGAAGCGTTTTATATTCATAATTCGGCGCGCTGTAGTTTGAAAGGGTATAGATGCATTCGCCGTCATTCTTTACTATATCGGCCTCGTCGATTCCCTCAACCTGCACATTCGTCTCGCCGTGTTCGCCGGAGGCTTCTTCACCCTCGGCTTCAGATGTATCGCCGCTCATGTCATCGGCAAGAACATCGGAGGTGTTATCCATATCAGTGAGAGCCTGCTCTTCGGAATAACCGAAGGTTTCTGTGCCCGCAGCCTCTAAAGGCATGCCATCAGCCACAATTGCTTCAGTTGACACTCTGTTCAATCTGCTCTGCCGCTCGGAAGCCTCGCGCAGAGCCTCGTAGACGTCATAGTAGGGAGCTTTCACGATGGTTTCGTTGTGCGTTTCCAGTGTGTTGATTGCCGTGATACCCAGAATGAGGACGAAGGCCGCGGCAATCACGGTGTTCACGCCAACCCAAAGCCAGTTTATCTTTCTCTTTGATGCGGGGATAAACTCCGGCGGCTTAGCTTTTGCCTTTGCCACCCTCTTTTTTATGTCGGCGAAATCGCGGCGCTCATATTTCTCTGTTTCTTTTTTCAAATTATCCAAATTCATGTCATCATTGTTCATTTAGAATGCCTCCTGTCTGCTCTAACTCCTTGCGCAGGCTCTTTATCGCCTCCGAATACTTCCACCGCACCGTGCCCTCGGGCAGCTTGGTGATTTCGGCTATCTCCTTGTGAGTGTAGCCCTGTGATTTCAGCACGAGAATCTCGCGCTCTGAGGAATCGAGATACCGCATTATGTCCGCGAGGGTCACCTCGGCTTCAAGATGATTTATTTCATCTGTGCCTGAGGGAACGAATTCAAGCAGAGAGCCGTCGCCCTCGCGCTTATACTTGCGCAGGAAATCAATCGAAAGATTCCTCGCAATGCGAAGCACCCACGCGCCCGCATTCCCGCCGCGCTTGTAGCGCCCCGCGGCGTTGTAGATGTGGAGAAAGGTATCCTGCGTGAGTTCGGCGGCAATATCCGCCCGCTTCACGATAGAGAGACTAAGTGCGAAAATCGGCGAATACATCTCATTATATAATTCCTCAAGGGAATTCATATCTCCCTCTGAAATCTTTCTGATAAGCCTGTCATACGTCGCGCTTGTCATCTATTCTCCTCCCCTCTGTGTATATAACGATTATACACGTTATTTTGTTGGAAGTCATTTATATTTTAATTTTATGCCAAAAATGAGGAAACCGATTGTTGACATGTGGGTAATAAATAGTTACAATAATACTGGGAATTGTAAACTGTATAGAAAGGCATTATAAATGGAAAAGGTGAAACGCTTAAAGAAAAAGAGGATAATTCTCATTTCGGCTGCTGCTATAATGATAATTGCCGCAGTTCTCACCATCTTGACCATAACAGGAAGAAAATATGAGTTCTTCTCTGTGGGGCTCACGCATTATTATTCTGTTGAAGATATGAAGACCAAAGCACCGGTGATAGTGCAGGGAGAAGTGACGAATATCTCTGAACCGTTTTTGGTTGAGGATTCGTACGGAACATCAATAAGAGCATATCGTGATTTTGAAGTGAAAGTCAACAAGGCTTTACGAGGAGAACCGGGAGAAACAGTAACAGTGAGGCTTCCTGGCGGAGAATTTGGGAATGTGAGCTTTGTCGAAGAACCAACGCCTAAACTGGAAGAAAATGAGGAATATATTCTGTTTATTTACCAACATCATGTTGGAGGGGGCACGCTGACAAAAGGAGATTATTACTTCATTCTCGGTGAGTTGCAAGGTGTGTATGAATATGCTGAAAATACACAATACGCTCATTTGACGAAAAATGGCGGACTTTATTTCAGCTCTGATATTCTTCCTGTTGAAGGGGGAGATATGGAAGCTGCCGCAAACAATGCAGAGAAGGATAAAAGCGGAATGACAAAGGAAGCCATCAGTTTGTCAGCCTTTGAAGAGAACATGATGGATTTCAATAAAAAGTACCCAGCAAATGAATTCTGGTTCAGAGAAGAGGCTGAGGCAAATAGCAAATTGAATTTGGAATCGGGAATGATAACCCAAGAGGAATATGACAGATATAAAGAGCAGGAGAAAGAATACGGCAGAATTCTTTCAGAAGAAGAGTGCAAAGAAGCCCTTGAAAGGTATGTTAACGGCGAATGAATATATAAACGATAGAAACCCTCTCCGAAAGGAGAGGGTTTCTTTTACCCGTCATTGCGCTCAAGTTTTTGCATTTCGCTGAATTTCATAAAACGGCGGAGAGCCTTGTCAATCGCCGCCGAGAGCCTCTTCGTCATCTTCACTTTATCCTCGAGCCATATGTTTTTCACCTCAAGCACGCTTTCCTTGCGGCGGCAGATAAGCTCGACTCTGCCCGCGAACTTATCTCCGAAGAGAATCGGCAGCGTGTAATAGCCGTATTTCCGCTTCGCCTCGGGAGTGTAAATTTCCCATGTGTAATCAAAGCCGAAGAGTGCCTTGGTAAGCTTTCTGTCCCACATGAGATTATCCAGCGGGGCTATGAACTCGCATCTGTCGG
>DBCZ01000096.1:199-16617 GCA_002293315.1 Ruminococcaceae bacterium UBA945 | reverse complement strand
TCCGCGCTGCCCTCAATTTCAATTTCCGCGATTTTCCCCTCGAAGAGCAATGCTTCAAACACCTCGCTCCTCTCCGGCGCCTTCATATCGCGGATTCCGAGGAAGGCGTCAGAGGGCTTGTTACGAAGCAGACCCACCGAGCCTATGCGGCGGTAAATATTCCATTTAAGGTAATCAAAGCGGTTTTCAAGCGGGTTTTCGGTGTTCAGCAGCTCCGCCGGAAAGTGACGCTCGATGAGGTCGTAATACTTATTCGTGCCTTTTTTGTGATGCACGACAAGCTCACCCTGAAAGTACATTCGCTCCAATGCCGCGCGTGAGAGCTTCGTGGGCGCCCAGTACCAGTCGATTTTCTCGTCAAACCCGATGTCCTGCGAAGAAACCGCGCCTCTCTCGGCGATAATTTGCTTTATTTCATCTTTAACGGCGTTGATTTCATCGTTCCCGCGCTCGCCCCAGCCGCCGCTTCTGTTGCCGTGGAAATACGGCCAGTCTGCGATGGGGAAGATGGACAGCTGCTTGTCGAAGTGGTCCACGAGAAGCCTGTCTGTATATAGCAAATCATAGAGCATGGATTTTCTGAAATTCTTGACGCGCGCATGCAAGACGAGCTCCGGGTTCTTCCCGCAGACGTCCACAGGGTCAAACTGAATGCAGCCTGCCTGCCGGACGAACGCCAAAGCGCCGTCTTTGCCTATATACTTATTTGCGCCTAAAAGCCCCTGCTTGTACAGAAGAAATCTCCGTGCCTGCCTGTTCGTGATTTTCATATGCCGCTCCAATGAATTCTATTTTGATAATTTGAAAATTCTCAATGCGCCACGCAGCACGATTAAAAGGACAACTGCGCCGACAATAAGGTCGGGAATCCTGCTCTGTGTCACGGCCACCAAAACAGCGGCGATAATCACGCCTATATTGACGAACACATCGTTTGAAGTGAAAATCTGCGTAGCTTTGATGTGAACCTCCTGAGTTTTAGATTTCCGCAGGAGGTATAGCGACACCGCATTGCCGGCAAGGGCAACGCATGAAAGGGCAATCATAACGATAAAATTAGGGGAGGGCTCATTTCCGATGAAGCGCCGCACAATTTCCAAGAAGCCCCATGCGGCAAGCAAAAGCTGAAGCACGCCGCTTGCACGTGCGATGCGCTTTTTGGAAAGCATCGTGCCGGTAACGGCGTAAATACTCAGTGCATACACAAAGGCATCGGCAAGCTCGTCAAGCGAATCTGCCACAAGCCCCATAGAATGTGCGATTATCCCTGCAATTACCTCAACAGCAAATACGCTGAAATTTATGATAAGCACTGTCCACAGCAGCCTTTTATCGGCACTGCCGTTATCTGCCAAGTTTTCGTCTGTGTATGAAGAGGTCTCAACTATTGTAGCATCTAAGTTCAGGGAGTCAATAGCCCGTTTTATGCTGTCAAGCTCACCGGAATGCAGAATAGTGAGCTGCAGGTTTCCCAAATCGAAGTTCAGCTCCATGACAGCGGAGTTATCCGCCAGCCTCATTCGTATCATTTGCTCTTCAGAGGGGCAATCCATTTTTTTGATGAACAGAACAGTTTTCTCCATATAACCCTCAACAATCAGCTAACGCGCTTTCGCTTATCAATTTAGAACAGTATAGCATAAGCCTTTGAGAAAATCAAACAAATGTTCCCGTGCATTATGCCGTTGTGTTGCTGTGGTAGATTCTTCCCTTACTGCCGTCATCGCAGTTGCCCATGCCGATGAAATCAAAGCCGTATTTTTCATAGTACCCCACGTGGTCGGTCACGAGATAGACATGCTCAAAGCCGAGAAGTGCGGCCTCGATTACGGCGCGCTCAAGCAGTTTTGAGCCGAGCGCTTTGCCGCGCTCGCTTTCTTCAATGTAGACCGCGCATATCCACGGGAATAAATCTGTGCGGTCAATGAAGTCATTCTGAATCAGACCGAACGAGCCGATGATTTCGTCATTCTTCATCATGAGATACCAGCGGGGCAAAGGTTTTGCTGTCGTAAGTGAATCTGATATGCTCTCGCAGTAAGTCTCTCTGGGAACAGGCCACTTCGATGAAAAATAATCTGCGGCGCGGTCTGCCAGCCCGGGACAATCCCTCACATTGATAATTTTATACTCCATAGTACTCCTCCTTTAATATGGCATATTGATATGTGTCAAACCACAGCGGATTGCAGCTTTCGTCTCGGCGGAAGAATGCGTTTCTTATGAAATGCGCCTCGCGCCTCATATGAAGCCGCTCCAAGAGCCGCCATGAAGCTGGGTTCTCCGGGTTGCACATTGCCATAATCCTGTGAGCGCCGAGCTTATTGAACGCGTAATCAAGAACTCCGCCCGCTGCTTCGGTAGCATAGCCTTTGCCGCCGAAGGCAGGGTTAAACACATAGCCGATTTCATATGTCTCGAATTCATCGGGCTGCTGCTTCGCGAAATAGATGTTACCAATCAGCTTTCCGCTTTCGTTAAGGCACACCGCCCAGAAGTCTTTCGTTTTTGCGCGCTCCTCGGCGGCTTTTCTGCATTCTTCTTCGGTCTGGGCATCATAAGGCTCAAACTTAACAACTTCGGGGTTGGAGAGATATTCGTATAAATCCTGCCAATCCTCGGGCTCAAAACGTCTTAAAAACAATCTTTCCGTTGATAATTCCATTAAATTCACCTTTTCCTATAATAAAAACAGGGTCACGGAATAAGCACCGTGACCCTTTAACCTCAAGCTGAATAAAACCGCAAGTTTTACCTATTACAAGTAACCAGAAAATTACAGCTCCGCAAAATACTTGATTGTGCGAACCATCTGGCTTGTGTAGCTGTTCTCGTTATCATACCATGACACGACCTGAACCTGGAAGAGGTCGTCGGCAATCGGGATAACCATCGTCTGGGTTGAATCAAAGATAGAGCCGTGTGTTTCGCCGACTATGTCGCTTGAAACAAGCGGGTCTTCGGTATATCCGTATGAATCGGAAGCGGCGGCCTTCATTGCGGCATTGATGCCGTCAACCGTGACGCCCGCCTTCTTAACAACCGCGACGAGGATGGTGGTTGAGCCCGTCGGAACCGGCACGCGCTGTGCAGAGCCGATGAGCTTGCCGTTGAGGTCAGGGATAACAAGGCCGATTGCCTTTGCGGCGCCTGTTGAGTTAGGAACGATATTGACGGCAGCAGCTCTGGCTCTTCTGAGGTCACCGCCTCTGTGCGGGCCGTCGAGAACCATTTGGTCGCCTGTATAGGCGTGAACCGTCGTCATGATACCGCTCTGGATAGGAGCATATTTATGAAGTGTATCTGCCATCGGGGCGAGGCAGTTGGTTGTGCATGAAGCGGCGGAGATGACCGTGTCAGAAGCCTTGAGAATGTTCTCGTTCACGCCGAAAACAACCGTCGGGAGGTCATTTCCTGCCGGAGCGGAGATAACAACCTTCTTTGCGCCCGCCGTGATGTGGGCTTCAGACTTCGCCTTTGAGGTGTAGAAGCCCGTGCATTCGAGAACAACGTCAACGCCCACGCTACCCCAGGGGAGCTTGCTTGCGTCAGCTTCCGCGTAGATTTTGATGGTCTTGCCGTCTACGGTGATGGAATCGTCACCGGCAGTGACCTTATCGGCGAGCTTATATTTGCCCTGTGCGGAATCATACTTCAAGAGATGAGCAAGCATCTTCGGGCTTGTGAGATCGTTAATCGCGACGACGTCATAACCCTCCGCGCCAAACATTTGCCTGAATGCGAGACGGCCAATACGGCCAAAACCGTTGATTGCAACTTTCACTGACATAAATAAGCCTCCTGAGTTAATTTATTTTTTCCTGTATTATTTTACCCCTTTTTTGCTGATAATACAAGAGTTTGACAGAAAAATAACGAAATATTTTTGCCGGGCGACAATCTACATGTTTCTTATCTTTTTAATTTGGGCTGTGTCCCTGCCGCGCTTGTCCGCACCATCATTATTCTGCTTTGCGGCATATTTTCTGAACGTGAAAAGCAGCGCAAGAATGAACAGAGAGACGGAGGCGACGATGTATTGCAGCATAACAGGCGGCTCGCCGAGGTCAAGATAGGTGTTGCCTAAAAATGAAAGCACTATGTTTGAAACGGAATACGTCATATTCAGGATAACCGTAGGGATTGCGACGACGTAGAAAATCTTGGCGCTTCTCTCCTTGCCGACGCCGGAAAGCAGCTTCGCGAGGTAGAAAAGCGAAATCAGAATTCCGCCCGCTCCCGCCAAGGCGTAGATATTTTCGAGCATCGCAGAGGAATTCGTGAAATACACAAACACGAAAATCATATAGACTGCTGCCCAGAGTGTGGCGAGAAGATACAGAAGCCTGGCGTGTGTGAAGAAATTCTTTCCTCTGAAGAACACAAAGGCTGTGAAAATCTGTAAAATGCCAAAGATTACCATAGTGATGCAGAGGATCAGATGAAGATCACTGCTCATCGGGAATTGCATACCGATATAGCCCTGTGAAATCAGGCGAAGATGCTCCTGCCCCTGCAGGAAGCCCGCACCGAGAAGCGCCGCGGCCGAAAGCAATGTGATAATCCCGACGGGCACGCTTCTGTTTTCGCCGATTCCCCGAAGCGAACCTCTGTCCTTAAACACCATGATCACGCATAAAAGAGAAACCAGCGCCACGAACGCCATGATAAGCCAGGCGAACATGCCGCTGTCTGTATAGAAGCCGGTTTTATAGTCAAAGGAATAGAGCATGTTTACAACACGCAGAATAATTCCGCCGGCAACGCCGACGCATGTAATCTTAACCGCTCTTCCAACGTTCATTCTCAAACCCGCCCAAATTTTAGAAATATTTGAAGTTATTATAGCACAGGTAAGTGCAATTGACAATTGAAAATTGATAGTGAGCCGTTGGCCAGCGGCGTAGCGACACACGAAGTGGACAATTAAGGACAACACCCGACGCTTCGCGTAACCCTCTTTATAAAAGAGGGCTCAGGGCAGCTTAAAATATGGCTTGGAACGAAGTTTCACAAAAACGTGCGCAGAAGATGAGTTTGGAAGAAAGATTTTTGCTATTCTCTGCGCCACAGGAATTTAGAGCATTGAAAGCATTTCTTTGTAGGGAGCGACGACCCCGGCGCTCCGTCCCGAAATTTCGTGTATTTTATGATAGGACATCCTGAAAATCTACGAAGGTATGATGTGTTCTTTTCAAGATTTGTCGTAATGGANNTAGGGGCAGGTTTCCATGCCCGCCCGCAAATAAGGACAATTAAGGAAAACACCCGACGCTTCGCGTCACCCCGCTGGGCAACGCCTCTTTATAAAAGAGGGTTAAGGGCGATTATCAATTGTTCTTGCGTCAATAGGGATATAAGATGAATTGACCTTGAGAGCGCGGTAAGCCGGGCGCATGATCCTGCCGCCGGTAGTCAGCTCTTCAATTCTGTGTGCACACCAGCCCGCGATCCTCGCCACGGCGAACATGGGTGTGAATAAATCCTCGGGAATGCCGAGCATCTGATAGACGAGGCCGGAGTAGAAGTCAACATTCGCCGAAACCACCTTTTCGTTGCCCGTAACACGCTTGAAAACAGTCGGAGAAAGCCTCTCCACAAGCTCATAAAGAGCAAGCTGCGGGGCAAAATCCGTGCCCTGCGCAAGGACGCGAGCTTTGTCTTTCAAGATAATCGCGCGCGGGTCTGAAAGCGTATATATCGCGTGGCCTATGCCGTAAATCAGGCCGCTTCTGTCGCCCGCTTCGCGCCTGAGTATTCTTTCAAGATAAGCGGAGACCTCGGCTTCGTCTGACCAATCCTTGATATTGCCCATGAGCTCGGCCATCATCTCAATTACCTTATGGCTTGCTCCGCCGTGCTTAAAGCCCTTGAGAGAGCCAATTGCCGCGCCGATTGAGGAATACATATCCGAACCCGCCGAAGTAATCACCCTCGTGGTGAAGGTGGAATTATTTCCGCCGCCGTGTTCCGCGTGTAGAACCATCATCGTGTCGAGCAAATCAGCCTCCTCCGGCGTGAACTTCCTGTCCGGGCGCAGGGCGTTGAGAATCGCCTCTGCCGAGCTGTGCTGTGCGTCATACTGATGAAAGAACATGCTTTCGTTATCAAACTTATTATGCTTCACCTGATATGCGTTCGTCATGATTGTGGGCAGCTTGGAAATCAGCCCCAGGCTCTGGCGGATATTGTTCGCGAGGCTCTGGTCCTCCGGCGTCTCATCATAGGCGTAAAGCGACATAACCGAGCTTGCCAGCTTGTTCATGACATCGCGCGAGGGAGATTTCATTATCGCGTCTTCGAGGAAGGAATCAGGCAGCTGACGGTGCTCAAAGAGAAGCTGGCTGACAAGGCGGTACTGCTCTTTAGTGGGCAGCTGACCGAAAATGAGCAGCCATACAACCTCTTCAAACGCGAAGCGGCCTTCGTCATCGCAGCCTCTGATTATATCGTTTATATCTATGCCGCGATAGGTGAGCTTTCCCTCATCTGAGACGCGCTCACCGTCCACGATGATATATCCGTGCACATTACAGACATGCGTCAGCCCCGCCATGACGCCGGTGCCGTCGTCATTTCTGAGCCCGCGCTTAACGCGGTGACGCTCATATTCCTCCTTTGAAATTGAATTATTCTTAAGATACTCCTGACAAAGTGCGTCAAGCGAACCCCAGCTTCGGTTATTCATGATTTCTCCCTTCTGCGAGCAGATTGTCTGTTATTTTAACGCATACATGAAGAAATGTCAAGAGATTTTGCAATTTCAATATCACAATCTTGCAAAAGATTAAAAGAATATCCGTGCATCTGCTAAAAACATAAATAAAAATGAAAGATTGCGGAGAAAAGACATCATTTTTATCATGGGCGGTCAACCTGTTCACACTTAGGCTTATATATGGTATACTATACTCTATTGAAAACACAAGGACAATGTGCTTATACAGGAGACTTATATGAGCGATAACAGAATGAGCCAAAGCTTGCTTATGAAAGAGGTCTATGCCTGCTGTTTTACGGGCAGAGACAGCATTGAGGTCTTGAATGACGAGCTTGCACGCGCGCGGGAGAATTTCTTCGGCAAAGGGCGAAAGGCGGTTTATATCTATGAGGCGAACCGCACGACGAGCATGGACATAAGGCTTAGGGGAAAACTCTCTAAGCATACCTTTTCATGGAAAAAGAGCGCGGGGAAAATCACGCTCGAAGAGGCTTTCAGCGTGAAGGGAAATCATGTGGTAGTCGTTAAGGGTTACAGCAATATCTTGACGAAGAAGATTTTCACAAACAGGGAACAGCTCTGGATAAAAACGGAGTATTATGACCCCTCGGAGCTTGCTAACCCGCAGATAATCCTGAAGCCCTCAAGCGGTTTTGACGCGATTGAAAAATACGATTTCGACAAGCGAAGCAATATATATAATTCGGAAATCCTCTACCCCGCGCCGTTCTTGACGGGAACAGCCGAGCAGAGCATGCTTAATTCGCGTTTCGGCGACCCGCAGGTGATAATCAAGATGAGCGGGGGCAGCTTCTGCTATTGCCCGAAGGAGGAGGCCGAGGCGAGAAACGCAGCACTGCGCGAAATCGGCGACAGCCCGGTGATTCTCATGCCGACATGGGAGGTAAGAGCCGGCGAGGTGAGTGCGGATTCTGCCGAAGACGGCGGGAACATCAGCTTCACTAGCCTTGAAGAATACGCCAAGGTCACGCAGGGCGAGATGAGTGCGGGAGAGATTTATCCTACGGCGGCGGAGAATTCCGAGGGGCTGGAGAATATCCCTGAGGAATATAGCACCGAGCAGGCAAGTGATACTTCTGCAGATGAAGATTATATACTTGCCGCGGCACAGAGGGCGGCAGGGCTTGAAGCTGCCGAGGTTCAGGCAATGCCCGCCGAAATGACGCCGGACGGCACAGAGGCCGCGCCGGTTTCAGCTGAAGAGATAGATGAGGAAATCAGTGCGGCAACAGCCGCAGAGGCCTATGAGCAGTTCACGGGTGAAGACGCCGAGACGGCGAGCCTGGAGCGGGGCTATCGCGGCGCGGTCATCAACGGGCAGGTAGCGGGAAGAGGCAGAACGGAGCAGGAGAGCGGCCTGACGGCATATGACGGCGAATATAAGAACGGTAAGCGTGACGGCTTTGGCGCATACTATTATAAAGATGGCAAGCTCTGTTATGCCGGAAGCTGGAAGGACGACAAAAAGAGTGGGCTGGGGGTGTCGTTTAGGAACTCAGACGGTGCGCTGCATATCGCGAAATGGGATAAGGGCGAGCCGGGCGGGTTCGTATCCTTGTTTGACACAGACGGGAATCTGCGCTACGGCGGGAGAATCATCGGCGGCATGAAGCAGGGTGTGGGCGTATCATACAACAGCGAAAACGGCACAGTTTTTATCGGCAAGTGGAAGGACAATGTTGCCGGAGGATATGGCTCAATTTTTGACAGTGAAGGGAATCTGCTTTACACCGGAATGTGGAAGGACGGCAAGCGAAACGGAGACGGCACGGAGTTTGACACAGACGGCGGAATCGTCTTCACCGGCGAATGGAAAGACGACAGGCAGTATAATGGAATTCTTTATAAAAAGCCCAAGCATATCCCAGAGGAGGATGAGGGCTGATATGGATTTGGCATCGGTAAATATCGTACTAGTCGAGCCGGAAATCCCGCAGAATACCGGGAATATCGCGAGAACCTGCGCCGTAACAGGCTGTGCGCTGCACCTCGTCGGCCCGATGGGCTTCAAGCCGGACGATACAAAGCTCAAGCATGCCGGCCTTGATTACTGGCAGCATCTTGACATCACATATTATGAAGACCTCAATGAGTTTTTTAAGCAAAATTCCGGGGAATTCTTCTTTTTCTCCACCAAGGCGGAGAAGATTTATTCCGAAGTGGAATATCCCTTGAACACTTGGCTTTTCTTCGGCAAGGAGAGTGCGGGGCTGCCCGAAAAGCTTTTGTTTGAGAATGCGGAGAGAGCTGTCAGAATCCCGATGATGGACGAAGCACGAAGCCTGAACCTTGCGAATTCTGTGGCAATTGGCACCTTTGAAGTATTGCGGCAATTGGGTTTTCCAAAGCTGAAGTGCAAGGGCGAGCTTCGGGAATATAATTGGGCACAAGCAAAGGAAAACAACAAAAACTCGCAGTATTTTTGAGAGGTGGAAATGGAGAGCATTGCGCTTCTAGCTGATATTCACGGGAATACGCCCGCGCTGCTTGCGGTTGAGGCAGATATAAAGCAAAGAGGCATCGAAACAGTTTATTGCCTCGGAGATATTGTAGGCGGCGGGCCGAACAACGACGGCGCTTTAGAAATCTGCAAAAGGCTTTGCGATAAAATGATAATGGGCAACTGGGAGGATTTTCTCATCAATTCCACGCACCCAAAGGCGGTAAAATACGTGAGAAATATGTCGCCGAAGACCTTTGAGTTTATCAAAACTCTGCCGGCTTCAATCAAATTCTCGATGAGCGGGCGACGCATACATCTTTTCCACGGCAGACCGCTGATTCCGGAGGTCATGTGGTTTGAGAACTCAGAGGAGGAAAAGCTGCGTTTTTTCAGAACGCTTGAGGATGACAGAGAGCCGGATATAGTCGGCTATGCCGACCTTCACAGGCAGCTGAAATATGATTTCTCTGAAGAGAAGAAGACGCTTTTCAACACGGGGAGCGTGGGGAACCCGTATTCCTCGGGGAGCCAGGCGTGCTACGTGATTTTACGCGGCGATATGGATAAGGAAGAAATCTCGCCGTTCTCAATGGAATTCATCATGCTTCCATATGATGTTGAAGCCGCGGTGCGCGAGGCTGAAAGCGCGGGAGATTGGTTTGACGCCGCGCCCTACATTGAGAGCATAAGAGCGGGCGAGTGGCGGGGAATTAATTGATGAATTTTGCGCAAAAAGCTTGAATTTCATCTGTGAATGCTATACAATAAGCGTTGGCGATTGTGGTTAATTTCACAATCAGTTTGAGACACAAATAAGCGGGAAAAATTGAAGGAGTGCTGAGAATGAACTATCTGAACAAAAAGACGGTTGAAGACATTGATGTAAGCGGAAAAAGAGTGCTTGTGCGCTGCGATTTTAACGTGCCTTTTAACGAGGACAAAAGCATCTCTGACACAAAGAGAATCGACGAAGCCATGAAGACGATTAAATACCTCGTTGACCACAACGCGAGAGTTATTCTCATGTCACACCTTGGGCGCCCAAAGGGCGAGTTTGATGCGAAATACTCGCTTAAGCCCGTCGCGGATTATCTCTCGAAGAAGCTTGGCTTTGAGGTGAAGATGGCGAAAGACGTTGTAGGCGAAGACGCGAAGAATATAGCGATGAGCCTCAAGGACGGCGAAGTGGAGCTTCTGGAGAACGTGCGCTTCCATGCCGAGGAGACGAAGAACGACCCGGCTTTCGCTAAAGAGCTTGCATCGCTCGGCGAGATATATGTGAATGACGCATTCGGCACGGCGCACAGGGCGCACGCCTCAACAGAGGGCGTGGCACACTACCTGCCGGCAGTGGGTGGCTTCCTGATAAATAAAGAAATCAGCGTCATGGGCGGCGCGTTGCAGAACCCGAAGCGCCCGTTCATTGCAATTCTCGGCGGCGCGAAGGTTTCGGATAAAATCGGTGTGATTGAAAACCTCATAAGCAAGGTTGACACACTGATTATCGGCGGCGGCATGGCCTATACCTTCCTCAAGGCGCAGGGCTATTCCATCGGCACGTCGATCTGTGAGGATGACAAGCTTGAGCTTGCCAAGGAAACCCTTGCAAAGGCAAAGGAAAAGGGAGTCAACTTCCTGCTTCCTGTTGACAACGTTGTGGGTAAGGAGTATAAGCAGGATACGGAGTATAAGACGGTTCCCTCCACAGAGATTCCTTCTGACTGGATGGGGCTTGACATCGGCGAAAAGAGCACTGAGATTTTCAGTGAGGCAATCAAGGGTGCCGGAACAGTAGTGTGGAACGGCCCGATGGGCGTTTTCGAGTGGGATAACTTCGCCAAGGGAACAATCGGCATAGCCAAGGCGGTTGCCGAAAGCGGGGCGATTTCAATTATCGGCGGAGGAGATTCCGCGGCAGCCGTGGAAAAGCTCGGCTTTGCGGATAAGATGACGCATATCTCCACGGGCGGCGGTGCTTCGCTTGAGTTCCTTGAGGGGCTTGAGCTTCCGGGTGTCGCGGCGCTTAACGAGAAATAAGCAAACGAAGCAGGGCGGGAGGATTAGCTTTTCTCCCGCTTTTTATACTAAAAATAACCGAAAGAGGGAAAGCAATGAACAAGAATTTGAGAAAAGCTGTTATCGCCGGAAACTGGAAGATGAACAAAACCCCCGCAGAGGCAAAAGAGCTTATCAGGGCCATCGCGCCGCTCGTGAAGGACGCGGGCTGTGACGTCGTCGCATGCACGCCGTTTGTGGATTTGCAAGCTGCACTTGAGGCCGCGGCAGGCACGAATATAGAAATCGGCGCGGAGAATTGCCACTGGGAGAAAAGCGGGGCGTTCACCGGTGAGATTTCAGCTGAAATGCTCGTTTCGATGGGCATAAAGTATGTTATCATAGGGCACAGTGAGAGAAGACAGTACTTCGGCGAGACAGATGAAACCGTGCAGAAGAGAACACGCGCCGCGCTTGACGCGGGCATGACGGTTATCCTCTGCGTGGGCGAATACCTTGAGCAGAGAGAGCAGGGCATAACCTCCGAACTCGTCGCTTTGCAGACGAAGGTAGCACTCGGCGGCGTTTCAAAGGAAGAGCTGAAGAATATTATCATTGCGTATGAACCTGTTTGGGCTATCGGCACGGGTAAAACTGCCACAGCCGACCAGGCGAATGAGGTCTGCAAGCTGATTCGTGATGTGGTTGCCGAGCTGTATGGAAAAGAAAGCGCAGACGCGATGACTGTTCAATACGGCGGTTCAATGAACGCCGCGAACGCTGACGAACTTCTATCAAAGCCGGATGTAGACGGCGGGCTCATCGGCGGAGCTTCGCTGAAGGCGGAGGATTTTGCCGCGATAGTCAAGGCGGCCTCTAAGTAATTTCATGAAGTGATTTCATTCGGAATAATTTTGAAAGAGGAAAAGATATGAGTAAAAGACCCATGCTATTGATGATTCTCGACGGCTTCGGCATTGCGCCGCCCGATAGGGGAAACGCTGAAGCGGCGGCAAACACGCCGAATCTTGATAAGATTTTCTCTACCTATCCATGCACGCAGATAGGCGCTTCGGGCCTTAACGTCGGCCTGCCGGACGGTCAGATGGGCAACAGCGAGGTAGGGCACACGAACATCGGCGCGGGGAGAATCGTTTATCAGGAGCTTACGAGGATAACGAAATCCGCGGAAGACGGCGAGATGCAGAAAAACCCCGCATTGCTCGGCGCGATGAAGAACGCCGCGGAAAACGGCAAGGCGCTGCATTTTATGGGGCTGCTTTCAGACGGCGGCGTACACAGCCATAACAGCCATCTGTTTGCGCTGCTCAAAATGGCGAAGGCTACGGGCTTGACTGAAGTGTATGTGCATTGCTTCCTTGACGGCAGAGACGTTCCGCCTTCAAGCGGAAAGGACTTCGTCGCGGAGCTTCAGCAGAAGCTTGATGAAATTGGCGTGGGCAAAATCTCAACCGTCATGGGCAGATATTACGCGATGGACAGAGACAACCGCTGGGAGAGGGTTGAAAAGGCCTATGCCGCGATGGTTTACGGCGAGGGGAATAAGGCAAAAACCGGTGTGGAGGCTGTGCAGCTTTCGTATGACGCGGGCGTTACGGATGAATTCGTCGTGCCGGCCGTGATAGACGGCGGTAAGCCGATTATGGAGGGCGACAGCGTTATCTTCTACAATTTCCGCCCGGACAGAGCCAGAGAAATCACACGCACCTTTGTTGACCCCGATTTTGCAGGCTTTGAGCGCAAAGCCGGCATGCAAAAGCTTTTCTTTGTCTGCCTGACTCAATATGACGCGACAATGCCGAACGTGGAGGTGGCGTATAAGCCGCAGTCGCTTGAAAATACGCTGGGCGAATATCTTTCGGACAACGGCAAAACCCAACTCAGAATCGCTGAGACGGAGAAGTACGCGCATGTGACGTTCTTCTTCAACGGCGGCGTGGAGAAGCAGTTCCCGGGCGAGGACAGAATCCTCGTCAACTCGCCGAAAGTTGCGACATATGACCTGCAGCCCGAGATGAGCGCCTATGAGGTGGCCGACAAGCTCGTCGAGGCGATTGAATCGGACAAATATGACGGTATCATTCTTAATTTCGCAAACTGCGATATGGTAGGGCATACGGGTGTGTTTGAGGCCGCGGAAAAGGCAGTTGAAGCGGTGGACACCTGCGTGGGCAAGGTCTATGACGCTATAATCAAAACCGGTGGAATGATGCTGATTACCGCTGACCACGGCAACGCAGAAAAAATGATTGACTCCGACGGCACGCCATTTACCGCACACACGACGAACCCCGTACCGCTGTGCATGGTGGGCTTTGACGGCAAGCTGAAGTCAGGCGGCAAGCTTGCTGACCTCGCCCCGACGATGCTTGATATGATGGGCATGCCGCAGCCTGCGGAAATGACGGGAGTCAGCCTTTTGAGTACAATGGATAATGAATAATTGACAATAAGTGCAGCGACACACGATGTGTACAATTAAGTGATATATCGACCAAAGCAAGATAAAGCGCAGAAGAGAGTTTTTCCCCGAAAGGAAATCATCTTCCGCGCTTTTATTCTTGAAATGTATTCGGTGAGAACGAATGCTCATTTTGTCCGCCATTATCCATTGTCAATTGCCCTTATCGGAGCGCCAAGGTCGTCGCTCCCTACGTAGGGCAATGCCTACTAGAGATAAAACACCCGTCGCTTCGCGCCACCCCGCTGGGCAACGCCTCTTTACAAAAGAGGGTAAAAGACCTTTGCCCTTAATGCCCTTAACTGTCAACTGTCAATTGTCAATTGTCAATTTTCAATTGCCCTTAAGTGTGCTATACTTGATGAAAAGCGGAAAGAGGGCAGAGGAATGAAGGCGGAGAATATATATTTCATTGTCAACCCCACATCGGCGGCTGGGAAATGCGCCGAGAGGTTCGAAGAGGCGTATGCTTATCTCCGGGAGAACGGGGTGAGCGGAACCGTGCTTAAAACGGAATACGCGGGGCACGGACATGAACTGACGAAGCAGGCGGTCAGTGAGGGGGCAGACTGCGTCGTAATCGTCGGCGGCGACGGGAGCATTCGCGAGGCGGGCGCTGTGCTTGCGAAAACAGAGATACCACTGTGCATATTCCCGTTCGGCTCAGCGAACGATTTCGCAAGCGCGCTGAAGCTGCCGGAAGCCCCTAAAGAGGCGGCTGAGCAGCTCATAAGCGGCAAGATAAGACCGATTGACGCCGCCGAGGTGAACGGAGAGGTGTTCATGAACGTCGCGGGCTTCGGCTTTGATGTTGAGGTTCTCGTGCAAACCGAGAATTTCAAAAAGCGCATGGGCGATAAAACTGCGTATATCTTCGGCCTGATTAAGGCGCTTGCCCACCTGAAAGCAAAGCGTGTGAGATTTGAGCATGGCGGCAAAGCCTATGATTTAGACGCGTTCATCGTCACCGTCGGCAACGGGAAATTCATCGGCGGCGGCATGGAGGCTCACCCGCAGGCGGATGCAGAAGACGGCCTGCTGGAAATCTGCGTGATAAAGCATGTGAGCAAGCTGAAGGTTCCGGCGCTGCTGCTGAAATTCATGAAGGGGAAGCACCTTGATTTGCCGGACACAATTTATTTCAGAACGGATGAAATTTTTGTGGAATGCGGCGAGGAATCAATCGTTCAGCTTGACGGCGAGCTCATAGGAAAAACACCGGCGAGGTTCAAAGTTTTGCCGAGCGCGATTAAGCTTATAGCGAAGGGAGACTGACATGGACTGGCAAAGGCTTATTAACGAGGAGAAAATGATTGAGAGAAGGCACTGGCTGCATATGCATCCCGAAGTGGCCTTTCATGAATATAAAACAAGCAGGTATATTGAAGAAGCTCTGCGCGAAATGAACATTGAGATTATCCGCCCTACACAGACGAGCGTGGTGGGAATCATACGAGGAAAAAAGCAGGGTAAAACCGTGGCTTTGCGAGCGGATATTGACGCTCTCCCGATTACCGAAGAGGCCGACGTAGCGTATAAATCACTGAATGAAGGCGTTATGCACGCCTGCGGGCACGACGCCCACGCGGCTATGCTGCTTGCGGCGGCAGAGGTTTTATCGCAGATTACTGAAGAAATAGAGGGCAGTGTAAAACTGGTTTTCCAGCACGCGGAGGAGCTGTCTCCCGGGGGCGCCAAGCAGATAATGGATACCGGCTGCCTGAATGACGTGAGCATGTTCTATGGCTCGCATATCATGACGCCGTTTGAAAAGGGGAAGGTTTCAATCGGGACAGGTCCGATGATGGCGGCGCAGAACCTCTTTGAAATCACGATTCAGGGCAAGGGCGCACACGGCTCAATGCCGCAGGAAGCCATTGATTCAATAACGGTCGGCAGCAGCGTAATCATGAATCTCAACACCATCGTCTCACGAAACATAGACGCCTTTGACACGGCGGTGATAAGCTACGGCGAGTTCTCATCGGGCAGTGTATTCAACGTTATTCCCGACACGGCGTTTATCTCCGGCACGGTGAGAACACACTCGGCTAAGACGCGGGCTTTCATTGAGAAGCGGATAAAGGAGGTTGTCGGCTGCACCTGCGAAGCCTTTGGCGCGGAATATGAAATCAATTATGTTGACGGTTATCCGCCGCTTGTCAATGATGAAATCCCCGCGAAGATAGCCGAAGAAGTGGCAAGTGCCATGCTTGGCAAGGAGAATATAATGCCTGCCAGAAAGATAATGGCAAGCGAGGATTTCGCTTATTACGGAGAAATAGCGCCGAGTGTTTTCGTGTTCATTGGCGGCGGCGATGAAAAAGACGGCTGCAAATTCGGAGGGCATCATCCCAAGTTCACCGTGGCTGATGACGCTATGCTCACAGGCGCGAAGATGTATGTCGGCTTTGCACTTGAAGCGCTCGGGGGATTATAATTATTCTCTAAACCACTTGACATGGAGTTAACTTTAATTGGTATTATAAATGCATATTTTATTTCCACGGAGGAGACAATGCAAAATGAACACTCAGCAGCCTCGCAGGCGCTGGAAATCATCAGAAGCGGTAAGGAGACCTGCGTTGTAATCAAAAACGACGCGATTATTCATCAGGATAGCGGAAACGGCGTGAAGCCGCTGATTAAGCTGTATGACGCGCAGCGCGAGGCGCTTGAGGGCGCCTATGTGCTGGATAAGATTATCGGCAAAGCGGCGGCGATGATTTTGTTTCTGGGCAAAGCAGAACGCGTCT
>DBCZ01000096.1:0-156 GCA_002293315.1 Ruminococcaceae bacterium UBA945 | reverse complement strand
AAGAGACGGCACGGGTGTTTGCCCGATTGAGAACTCGGTGCTTGAAGAAGACGATGCCGAGGCGGGGCTTGAGAATATCCGCGAGACGATAAAAAAACTGATGGCACAGAAATAGGGAGGGAAAGAGATGAAGGAAATCACACTGGGCAGGACAGG
>DBCZ01000046.1:3942-4108 GCA_002293315.1 Ruminococcaceae bacterium UBA945 | reverse complement strand
CATTTGTTCCTAATGGCGGAGGCTGGGATTCGAAGTGTGCTTTGCCAACGGCTTCGCCGAGGCTAGCAACAGCTATTCCTGCGGTTCGAATCAGAAAGAAGCATCTCTGAAAAAATCCATCACATACCGTGAGGTTTGTGATGGATGGCGGAGAAGGAGGGATTTG
>DBCZ01000046.1:3649-3830 GCA_002293315.1 Ruminococcaceae bacterium UBA945 | reverse complement strand
CACCCTCTTTATAAAAGAGGGCTTTTAAAACAAGGCTGCTGAAAGCTTTCTCTTTGCCCTTAACTGTCCACTCTTCACTCGGGCATCTCGTTTAACTCAGCCTACGGCTTCGTGAAACGCACGATGCCGCCCGAACTGTGTTCGGGCTGGCGGAGAGCTGGGATTCGAAGTGTGCTTACGC
>DBCZ01000046.1:2311-3502 GCA_002293315.1 Ruminococcaceae bacterium UBA945 | reverse complement strand
TAAACCACTCGGACACCTCTCCACATACGGTTAAACGCAAAACATATATTACCACAATGAGGCGCGGAGTGTCAAGACACACATCACATTTTATCGCTTCAGATATTTTATAAGCTCGCCGACGAACGCCTCAAGCCCGGCTTGGTCTTCAGCGTCGAACCGTGCTTTCTGCCGGCTGTCAATATCCAACACGCCGATAAGCTCTTCGCCATGTATCATAGGCACAACAATTTCAGAAGACGTGGAAATATCGCAGGCGATGTGATTATCGCAGGCATGCACATCCTCGACGACTTGCGTTTTTCTCTCGATTGCCGCCGTTCCGCATACTCCCTGCCCCATCGCTATGCTCGTCACAGCGGGTTTGCCCTGAAACGGGCCGAGCTTCAACATATCTGCGTCCATAAGATAGAAGCCTGCCCAGTTGGTATCGCTCAGGAATAGCTTGAGCAGAGCCGAAGCATTTGCAAGCACGGAGATGGCATTATCAGATTCCTCCGCCGCGATTGGAAGCGAATCTATTATATACGCATACATTTCCTTTTTTGAATCGAAATTCTTAATTATTATTTCCATTTTCTCACCCACACAGATTTTATCATATTATCCTGAATTTTGAAAGCTAAAAATCCTTGACTTTAAGAAACAAATAATTATAATAAACATATGAGCAATTGTTCATTTATTCATCGGTGAGGTGATCTATGCTAAATGAAGTATACAGCTATGCGCAGGGTGACGTCGTTGCAGCGGTTAAGAAAAAGATGCCGGACGAGGAAATCCTGTATGATGTGACGGAGCTTTTCAAGGCCTTCGGAGATTCGACTAGAATAAGAATTCTCTACGTACTGTTTGAATCCGATATGTGCGTCGGAGATATTGCGCTGCTTCTAGGCATGACGCAGTCTGCCATCTCGCATCAGCTCAAGGCGCTGAAAAACGCGCGGCTTATCAAGAGCCGCAAGGACGGCAAAACCGTCTTCTATTCCCTGTCTGACAGCCACGTAAGAACGATGATTGACCAGGGAATCGAGCATGTCACAGAGTAATTTGAGAGGTTGGGGGCAAGTTTATTATGGCGCACAATCATGAGCATGGGCACAATCATTCGCACAGAGAGGGAAACATTCGCATCGCGTTTTTCCTGAACCTGCTGTTCACAATTATAGAGTTGGTGGGCGGCGTTTTCAC
>DBCZ01000046.1:0-2265 GCA_002293315.1 Ruminococcaceae bacterium UBA945 | reverse complement strand
AAAGGGCAGCACAAGAAAGTATACCTACGGCTACAAGCGTTTTTCGCTGCTGGGCGCAATCACCAACTCCGTCGTGCTGATAGTCGGCAGCATTTTCATTATCACAGAAGCTATTCCGCGTTTGAGCAATCCACAGGAAACAAACGCAGACGGAATGCTGATTCTCTCGATAATCGGCATTGTTCTCAACGGCATACCTGTTATTCGCATGCTTTTTACGAAGAGATCAAGCTCCATCAACGAGCGTGTGGTCTCCTTGCACCTGCTGGAGGACGCACTCGGCTGGGTGGCAGTGTTGGTCGGCTCGATTATCATGCGCTTCACAGGGCTGGCGATAATTGACCCGATACTCTCTCTGGCTATCGCCGCCTTCGTGCTTTTCAACGTCTTCAAAAATATTAAGCTGACTCTCCCCATTCTGCTTCAGGGCGCGCCTGCCGATATCAACCACGAGCATATAATTGAAAAGCTGCAGTGCATTAAGGAAATTGCGGGCATACATGATTTGCACATCTGGGCGCTCGACGATGAATATAATGTGCTTACAGTACACATTGCGTTATCCGAAACCTTGCCTATGACGGCGCTGACGGGAATAAAGAGCCGGATTCGAAAGGTCTTGGAGGCTGAGGGCGTTCAGCACGCAACGATTGAATTTGAAGCGCCAGATGAAAACTGCGGGTTTGAAGACTGCATTTGAGTATAATGAAAACTGCCGTCCGGTATCAACCGGGCGGCAATTCCATATTTTGATTAAAGTATAATTTCTCCGTAAACCTCGCCGGAAAGCGCCGCGGCATTGGATTCGTCTGTGTCGATGTGCATTGCAAAAGCGTATGTGGGGTTCACACGGCAAACGACCTCGTTAAAGGTTACGCTTCTGCCGTTATTATCAGTCTTGACAGAAACCTCCTGCTTATCGGCCACGCCTATCTTTGCGGCGTCTTCGGGCATCATGTGGATATGACGCTTGGCTGCGATAACACCCTTTTCAATCGCCACTTCACCCGCCGGACCCTTGAGCGTGCAGCCTGCCGAGCCGTTCAAATCGCCAGATTCGCGAATGGGCGGCGCAACTCCGATTTTCCGTGCCTCGGTGAGGGAAATCTCCACCTGCGTTTCCGCGCGCGTCGGGCCGAGAATTGTAACGAGCAGCGAGCCCTTAGGGCCTACTATCTCCACCTTCTCTCCGCAGACGAACTGCCCCGGCTGTGAAAGCTCTCTCACCTGAGTAAGTTCTGCGCCGCTGCCGAAAAGAACCTTAAGATGCTCCTGTGATATGTGCATGTGTCTGGCTGATGTCTCTACCAATACCTTCATAGTTTTTACTCCTTAAATTGTTTTAATCATGTTATGCACGGATGAGACATTTTTATTCTTTCAATACTGGCCCTTGGCCGACTAAGAATTCTCCTTCGTAATAGCGCTTACGTATCTCCAGAGACTCCTCAATCCAATTATCTAACCCGTTGAGCTTCATCCTGCACAGATTATACACCTTCATGTTGTGAGGGAAATCCGCGCCCTGTTGCGTCGGCGCAAATTTACCGCAAGGAAATTCATCACATTCATGGCAAAAAAGTAACCCTTTTTCCTGAACGCACTTCCACGTGTCACACTCTTGGTTAGGTCCGAATTTGCAGTGGCCTTCTTCATCTCTGCAGCCCTTACATGGCACCTCATCCATGGGTATGTTCAAATGCTTGGAAGCCTGCTCTTTCCACTCATCTGTGATGTTTTCAACATATGTGCCGCAGTTGAAGCAATCTAATCCGCATGGCGATGTTAGTCTTCGCTTATCCATTTTTTTACCTCCTTATTATTTCACTTTTAATTATATCTCACGGAGCATTCTTTTTCAACTGCTTTTGTGGTAGAATAAATGTTAATTCAGAGTGAAGGAGGCAAAGAGGTGTTTGCAGACTGGAATAGCCTTGAAAAAGAGTGTAAGGCATGTGAGAAATGTGAATTGTGCAAAACTCGGAAAAACGTTGTCTTCGGCGTTGGTAATCCTAAGGCAAGGATAATGTTCGTCGGCGAAGGACCGGGCGAAAATGAAGACTTGCAGGGCGAGCCGTTCGTCGGGCGCGGCGGAATACTGCTTGACAAGATGCTCGCCGCCGTTGACCTCGACAGGAAGAAGAATATCTACATTGCAAATATAGTGAAGTGCCGCCCGCCTAAGAACCGCGACCCACTCCCGAATGAGCAGGAGTCCTGTATCGGCTGGCTCAGGAATCAGTTTGCGATTCTGCGTCCGGCGAT
>DBCZ01000062.1:20753-21687 GCA_002293315.1 Ruminococcaceae bacterium UBA945 | reverse complement strand
CCTTAAGCTCCTCTTCAATCTGCTCCATTATATCGAGGTTCGCCTTCAAGAACGCCTTCGAGTTCTCTCTGCCCTGGCCGAGCCTCTCCTCTTTATACGCGAACCACGCCCCGCTTTTCTTGACTATATCCAGCTTGACGGCAAGGTCAAGCACCTCGCCGTCCCGCGAGATTCCCTGCCCGTAAAGCACATCGAATTCGGCCTCTCTGAACGGCGGCGCAATTTTATTCTTCACCACCTTTGCACGTGTGCGCGAGCCGATTACATCTGTGCCGTTTTTCAGCGTTTCAATTCTCCTTATATCGAGACGCACGGAGGAATAGAACTTCAGCGCGCGACCGCCCGGCGTGACCTCCGGGCTGCCGTACATCACACCCACCTTTTCACGCAGCTGATTGATGAAAATCGCAACGCAGTTGGATTTCGAAATCGCGCCCGCCAGCTTTCTCAGCGCCTGCGACATCAGCCTCGCCTGCAAGCCGACATGGCTCGCGCCCATCTCGCCCTCGATTTCAGCCTTCGGCACAAGCGCCGCGACGGAGTCGACCACTATGACGTCGATGGCGTTTGAGCGCACAAGAGCCTCGGTTATCTCCAGCGCCTGCTCTCCTGTGTCCGGCTGAGAGACGAGCAAGGATTCTATGTCCACGCCCAAGTTTGCGGCATATTCGGGGTCTAAAGCATGCTCTACGTCGATGAACGCAGCGTTGCCGCCCTGCTTTTGCCCCTCTGCGATGCAGTGAAGCGCAAGCGTCGTTTTGCCCGAGGATTCCGGCCCGTAAATCTCGACGATTCTGCCCCTCGGCAGCCCGCCGATTCCCAGCGCCAAATCCAGTGAAAGCGAGCCCGTGGGGATACCCTCCACGTTCAGCGCACTTTCCTGCCCGAGGCGCATAACCGCCCCCTCGCCGAATTGCTTCTTTATGTTTGCCAG
>DBCZ01000062.1:17532-20728 GCA_002293315.1 Ruminococcaceae bacterium UBA945 | reverse complement strand
GTCTTCTTTTCCTTTTTCTCAGCCATATTTTCCTCCCGAAAATCTTCTTCATTAAGAGAATTATACTCTAAGATTAAAGTAAATGCAATGGATTTCACGAAATTCTCGAACATTTTTTCGATTATCTCGCTTCCAATCCGTTTCCCGTCAATTCAAGCACTCTGCCGCACACCTCGGAGATGTATTTCCTGTCATGCGAGACACTGATAATCGCCCCGCCGAAGTCCTTTAGAATCGCCCTTATCACGGGGTTTGAAAGCGGGCTGAAATTGCGCGTGGGTTCGTCCAGAATCAGCACGTTGTTCTCGTCAAGTATCATCTTCAGGAAGAAGAGCTTGGCCTTCTGCCCACCGGAAAGCTCTGATATGCTGTGGGCGAATTCCTCCTCCGTATATTTCATGCTGCCGAGATAGGTCTTCGCGCGGGTGATTTCCTCCTTCTCTCCGCTTGCCGCGAGAAATTCCACCGGGTTTTGGCTCATATCTATGCTCTCGGCATAATCCTGCGGCATATAGGCCGCCCGCAAATCCGTGCGTGAAAGCAAAGCCTCTGCTATCTCATGCAGAAGCGTCGTCTTGCCCGCGCCGTTTCGCCCGACTATGCAAATATGCTCAGCGCCGCGCACATTCAGGCGGACATTCTGCGCCAAGATTTTGCCGCCTATCTCAAGCTTATCAAGGTCGAAATCCAGCACCGTTTTTCCCGCAGGCACAGCCACCTCATCACCGAAGCCCACGATTATGGCCTCCTCGCTCTCGGGGAAATCCGTCATGCTCTCGGCCTCCCTTTCAAAGCGATGCTCCATGGATTTCACAGCCTTCATCTTCTTTTTGAGGAGCCTGCCCTTGCTTGGCTCTTGCCTCGACACCGTGCGCAGGCTGTGCTCAACGCTCTGCTCGATTCTCTGCAGCTTCGCCTGCCTTTTCTTCTCCTCAAGCCGCTCGTTCACCGCCTGCTGCTCCTGATTTGCAAATCTGCTCAGTCTTTCCTCAACATACTGCTTATATCCCATTTTCGCCACTGTATACCGCGGCACACGCTTGCGCCGCAACTGCTCGATATGTATGATGACATTCGCCGTGTTTTCAATCAAGGTCTCGTCGTGCGAGATGAAAATCACAGGCACGGCGCTGTTTTTGATGAATTCCTCCAGCCATTCCAGCGTTTCGATGTCAATATCGTTTGAAGGCTCGTCCAGCAAAAAGACATCGGGGCTTTTGAGAAGCAGCACCGCGGTTCGCAGCTTGACCTTCTCGCCGCCCGAAAAGCTTGCCAGCTTTCTGTCGGAATACATCATATCAAGAGGGATTTTCAGCGGTGCGGCCGCCGAGGCTATCTCGGCCGCACCGCTCTCAAGAAAAGCCGGCTCGGCACAGCAGAATTCATAGGCCGTCATGTCTTTTTCCGCCTCTGTCATCTCCTGTGAGAGATATGCGAGAATGAGATTCTTCTTCATAATTTCGCCGCTTGCCTCGGCGTAAGCCTCAATCATGCTTTCATCATATATCCATTTGAGCAAGGTGCTTTTGCCGTTACCCTCTTCGCCGATTACGGCAGCCCTGTCGCCCGCATTCAGCGTGAAGCTGAAATCTCTCAAAAGTTCCCGCAAATCTTTTTTCATGCGTATATTCAAGTTCTTTATCTGCAGCATAAATTCCTCCGTGTAAAATAAAAAGTCTGTCTCGATGAAATACCTCGCCGAGACAGACCTCTACACACAGAGTCGAACATGTCTTTGCATGTTCGTTCACGCACGTATAAATCCCCCGGCGAGCGTATAGGGAAAAATCGCCATTTTACAAAATGACGCCCCTGCTGCCAAAAAAGGATTTATACTAACATGCTTTCACTCATTTCATTATATATTTGCTCAAAGGAGCAAGACAATCATAAGCCAGTTTTCGGGAAATGTCAAGTGTTGAAACAGCTTATCACACGCGTCAGCACTTCCTCAATTAGGTCAGCCGGCAAATGCTCAACAACTGTAAAGTCCCTCACGCTTAAATCCACTGCCTTTACCTGCTCACAGAGAATATCTCCGCTCGTATCTGTTCTTTTATCAAGACGAACATGCAACGGGAAACTACGTACTGTGCTTGTAATGGGCGCAACATAAACCACATTGGTTTTAGATATTGCGAAGTCATTTGAAACCACAACCGCCGGACGATAGCCCCTTTGCTCATGCCCCAGCGTTGAAGAAAAATCCAGCTTGATAATATCCCCTTGTCTTACCATACTTCGTTCCCCTGCGGCTCTCCCCAATCAACTTCCTCTGTCTGGAAAAAGCCCTCTTCATAATCGGCAAAAAGCTCTCGGATATTCTTTCTGTTGCGAACCGCTCTCAGCGTAATGTCACCGTCTTCATTAAGAACGAACTCCACGTCTGAACCCTCCTCAAGCTTTGCCTGAGTAAGAATCTGCCTCGGAATCCTGACCGCCGCAGAATTTCCCCATTTTTTTATCGTGGCTGTCATAATAGCACCTCCTACAGGTATATACCTATTATACAGTATATACACAATTTGTCAACTATCTGTCACCCTTCCGCCACTTCACGCCGCTTGGGGTATCCTCCAGCACAACGCCCATCGCAGTGAGTTTATCGCGGATTTCATCGGCCTTCGACCAATTCTTCTCCGCGCGCGCCTTTGTGCGCGCCTCGACGAGCGCCGCGATTTCGCCGTCATCTTCACCGCTGCTATCCGCTCCGCTGTAGAGCAGCCCCAGAACTCCCGTGAGTCGCATGAACAGCTCATACGCGCCGCAAAGCAGCTTTTTTGAAGGCTTTTTATCCTCCGCAAGCTCAATATTCATAAATCTGACAAGCTCGAAAATTGCTGCCAAAGCGTCGGCGGTGTTGAGATCGTCATCCATTGCAGTGATAAATTGCTTTTCATATTTTTGCAGCTCTATAAGTATGTTGTCATCGCCCGGGTTTTCATCTGCTTCAGCGTGTTTTCTCAGGAATTCAAGATTTCCCTTGCAGATATACAATCTTTCAAGGGCTGCCTTACTCTGCTTCAGGCTCTCAGTGCTGTAGTTCATCGGCGAGCGGTATTGCGACGACAGCAAGAAGTATCTTATCGGCTCATAGCCGTAAATGTCCGCTACGTCACGCACGGTAAAGAAATTGCCGAGAGATTTGCTCATCTTTTTGTTATCAATGTTCACGTAGCCGTTGTGCATCCAGTAA
>DBCZ01000062.1:17195-17515 GCA_002293315.1 Ruminococcaceae bacterium UBA945 | reverse complement strand
AAAATCAAATCCTGCCCGCCGCCGTGAATATCTATCGTCGTGCCGAGATATGCCTTAACCATCGCGGAGCATTCGATATGCCAGCCCGGCCTGCCGTTGCCCCACGGAGATTCCCAGTATGGCTCGCCGGGTTTCGCCGCTTTCCAAACCGCGAAATCCACCGCCTCTCGCTTCTCCTCGCCCGCTCTGATTCTCGCCCCGTCAAGCAGTTCGTCCAGCGGCTGATGAGAGAGCTTGCCGTATTCCTTATCCTTCTGCGTGCTGAAATAGACATCGCCGTTATCGGCTTTATAGGCATAGCCCCGCTCGATGAGCGTCTC
>DBCZ01000062.1:636-17185 GCA_002293315.1 Ruminococcaceae bacterium UBA945 | reverse complement strand
TCTTTCACGTTCAGCCCGTGTGCGTCTGTGAGATATTCGCCTATGTATCTCTCGGCAATCGTTTTATAATCCACGCCCTCAGCGTTGGCTTTCGCTATGATTTTGTCGTCCACATCGGTGTAATTCAGCGCATAAGTGACCTTATAGCCCCTGTATTCAAGGTAGCGCCTCAGCACATCAAACACACATATTTGCCGCGCGTTGCCGATATGTATAAGGTTATAGACCGTCGGGCCGCAGGCATACATCTTCACTTCGTTCGGCACTATAGGGATAAATTCCTCTTTCTCACGTGTGAGCGTATTGTATATCTTCATATCAGCCTCCGTCAGCCATGCTTTCTTTTATTTTCTGGATTTCAAGCCTCAGCAAACAGAACTCCATTGAAACAGGGTCCGCCACATGGACATGGTCAAGGTCTGCCGCGGGTTTCTTCTCCACCTTGCGGCCGTTTATCTTCACAACTCTGCCCGGCACACCCACAACCGTCGCGTTATCGGGCACAGCGTCCAACACAACCGCACCTGATGCGATTCTCGCGTTGTTCCCGATTTTCAGCGGCCCAAGCACCTTTGCCCCCGCGCCGACAAGCACGTTATCGCCGAGCGTCGGGTGGCGCTTGCCCTTATCCTTGCCCGTTCCGCCGAGCGTCACTCCCTGATATATCGTGCAGTTATCGCCTATTTCCGTCGTCTCGCCTATCACCACGCCCGTGCCGTGGTCGATGAACAGCCCCTCGCCGATTTTCGCCCCGGGGTGGATTTCAATTCCCGTTCTCCTGCGCGCCTTTGCAGACACCCGTGCCGCCATGAAGAACCTCCCGCGCTCATACAGCCTATGCGCCTTTCTGTATGCCCTCATGGCCTTGAAGCCCGGGGAAAACATATACACCTGGAACCGGCTTTTTGCCGATGGGTCTCTCTCCATTATGCCGTCAATCTCCGCCTTTATCTTCTCAAACATTTTTTTGAGTTCCTTTCCTGTTGGCTTGCAGATTATTTTTGCTTATCTTCTCAAACACACTTTTAGTTCCTTTCCTGTTGGCTCACTGATTGCTTTCCGTGCAGCAATAAAAAACCGCCCTCACCCGTTCAGGGCAAAGGCGGACAAACCGCGGTTCCACTTTGCTTTTATATCTTTTCAAAGGGATAACGGCCCTATCCGGGCAAAACTACTTCTGGCATAAAACACCCGTCTCATCACAGATTTCATATGTGATGAGACACCCTCTTTATAAAAGAGGGCAATGGCATTTATAATATATGCCAATCTGTTCATCCTGCCTGCTCAGAAGTGCATTTCACCGCCCGCTGTGCAAAAAAGGCTTTCAGCAACCGCCCTTTCTCTCTGCTGCCGCGCTTCGGTTACTTCTCTTCGTCACCGCATTTATAAGTAAATCTTATGCTTTTCTCTCGGGATTGTCAAGCTCAGAATTCCAGCTGTTCGTCTGTCTTTCCTTTTCGCTCCTCCTTGCGCCTGTCAAGAAGCGCCGTAATCTTCTTGTGCGGGTCAATGAGCCTGCCAATGCTGACGTCGTGATTCAACGCGGAGATAAAGTATGCTATATATTTCGAGACGTCAACCTCATAGAACCATTCTCTCGCCTTCACTTCCTCAGGAAGATATGTGAGGTTGCTGCCCAGAACACCATCAATCATTCCCTCTTCATAGGCCTTGTCAAAGGCTTCAAGCCCGTTTGTGAAGATAGAATATGTGCCATAGGTGAAAATTCTTCTGGCCTTTTTCTCTTTGAGATTATAGGCGATGTCAAGCATGGAATCGCCGGAGGAGATAATGTCGTCCGCCACGAAAACGTCTTTGCCCGCCACACTTGTGCCGAGATACTCATGCGCCACTATCGGGTTTCTTCCCCCGACCACTCTCGAATAATCGCGGCGCTTATAGAACATGCCGAGCTCCACGCCCAGCACCGAGGCATAATACATGTTGCGGTTCAAGGCGCCCTCATCAGGGCTGACAATCATGAAATCCTCGCGCTCTGTGGATAAATCCGGGAAGCCCTTGAAAAGCCGCTTCAAAACCTGATATGTCGGCATAAGATTATCAAAGCCCATCAGCGGAATGGCATTCACAACGCGCGGGTCATGCGCGTCAAACGTCACGATATTCGCTACGCCCATACTGCGCATTTCCTGCAGCGCCACCGCGCAGTCAAGCGATTCGCGGTAGCTCTTCCTGTGCTGCCGCCCGCCGTAGAGAATCGGCATAATTACGTTGATTCTCTTAGCTTTGCCGCTCGCCGCCTGAATAACCCTTTTCAAATCCTGATAATGGTCATCCGGCGACATTCTGTTCTTTTCCCCGAAATAATCGTAGGTTATGCTGTAGTTTCCGACATCCACAATGAGGAAGAGGTCATATCCTCGCACTGTGGAATGAATCATGCCCTTTCCGTCACCCGAAGAAAACCTCGGACACGACGCTTCAATCTGAAACGTCTGCTCTTCGAGGCCCGCCTCTTTTGACCATTTCAGCAAATGCTGCTCAATTTTGCCGCTTAAATCCTTTGCTCCCGCAAGTGAAATGATTCCGAGAGGGGCCACCCTGTTCTCCGGGTCGAAACGATACTGTGCCGGCTGCTCCATTTCTATTCTCCTTCAAGCTCTTTTTTTACGTCTCAAAGTGTGTGGCAGAGGTGATTTCTATCTGAATTTAATTCTATCATATCTCCGCGCGTTTTGCCATATGCGAAGAAAAATTTAACTGCTGAGTTTATAGATGGCATATTGATTAAGCGACACTCCCTCTTTCTTTGCCTCAACCGCCAATCTGGCGTGCAGAGATTTGGGCAGGCGAACAATAAAATTCCCGCTGAATTTATCACTCTCGATAGGAAGCGGAACAGGAAAGCCGTGCTCGAGCTTTGTTTCAATCCAGCCTTGCATAGCTTCCATGAGGTCGTCATATGCTTCTTCAAACGTCTCGCCCGTGCTCTGGCAGCCGTCCAGCTCAAGCACGGTGGCATAATAATACTTGCCGCTTTCATCCTCTAACGGTCTGATTATGAAATTATACGGTAGTTTTATATAATCTTGAACAGTCATATCCTGCCCCCTTTATGATATTCGATTCAAAATATCCTTAACATATACTGCTTTCAGCGAATTATCCGCTTTGATTGTTATAACATCTCCGGCAGAATTGATATAGTGGCGATGCGAGCCGCTCTGCCTTGCCAATTAAACGCTGTCAGCCTCTGCCATACGTATTCCGTTCGGCTAGCGTTTCATCTTCTCAATGATTTCTCCACATTAGCCATATCCGCCTCTATGCTCTTTCCTTATAGTATCATATACGATACTATATATCAATTCTTCATCATAAACAAATAGGGCCGAACCCATTGGCTCAGCCCATATACTGCATTACATTTTCGATTCTACAAGATGGCACGCGCAGAAATGCTGCGGTGAAATCTCTCTGAGCTTGGGGTCTTCTTTTCTGCATATATCCTGCGCCTTTGGGCATCTTCCCGCAAAGCTGCAGCCCTTTGGCTTGTTGATGGGGCTGGGTACGTCGCCGGATATAATCTGCCTCTTCTTTTCCGCCTCAATCTTCGGGTCGGGAATCGGCACGGCCGAGAGAAGCGCCTGGGAATACGGGTGGCATGTGTTCTTATATAGGTCGTCTGAAGACGCCAGCTCAACCACCTCGCCGAGGTACATCACGGCTATTCTGTCACTGATATACTTGACTATGTTGAGGTCATGCGCAATGAAGAGGTAGGTCAAATCCATCTTCTGCTGCAAATCGTGAAGCAGGTTGATAATCTGAGACTGAATCGAGACGTCCAGAGCTGAAATCGGCTCGTCGCACACGATGAATTTCGGCTCAATCGCCAAGGCTCTGGCTATGCCGATTCTCTGCCGCTGGCCGCCCGAAAATTCGTGCGGGAAGCGGTTGGCATGCTCCTTGTTGAGCCCGACAAGCTCAAGAAGCTCCTCCACCCTTTTCTTGCGCTTCTCTTTGTCATACATCTTGTGAATGACCATGCCCTCTTCAATGATTGAAGAGACCGTCATTCTCGGGTCAAGCGAAGCGTACGGGTCCTGGAATATAACCTGCGCCTTCTTGGCGTAATCAAAGCGATTTCCCCCGCGCTTGAGGTTCACCGCATTGCCCTCGTATTCAATCACACCGCTTGTCTGCGGATAAATGCCCATCGCAACTCTGCCCAGCGTGGATTTTCCGCAGCCGGATTCGCCGACGAGGCCAAGCGTTTCGCCCTTATAGATATCAAGCGTAACGCCGTCAACGGCCTTCAGAATTCCGCCCGCAACCTTGAAATACTTACAGATATTCTCAAGCTTCAATAAAACTTCATTCGTCTTAGGCATTCAGCTCACCCCTTTCCTCGGCAGCAGGGCAATCAGGGTGCAGCAGCCAGCAGGCGGCATAGTGGTCGCCGATGATGTCGAACTCCGGCGGCTGCTCCGTCTTGCAGATTTCCATGCAATGCTCACATCTCGCCGCAAACGCACAGCCCGCGGGCGGCGCGAGAAGATCCGGCGGCGTGCCCGGAATGGAAACCAGCTTATCCCGCTTGTTTGAATCAACTGACGGCAGGCTGTTCAGAAGTGCCTGCGTGTACGGGTGTTTATTGTCATAGAAGATTTCTTCGTTCGTGCCGGATTCAACCACTTTTCCGGCATACATAACGGCTATTCTGTCCGCCATGCTCGCCACAACGCCCAAGTCATGCGTTATGAGGATAATCGCCGTTTCAGTTTCGTCCTTGATTTCATTGAGCAAATCCATAATCTGCGCCTGAATCGTAACGTCCAGCGCGGTGGTCGGCTCATCGGCGATGAGCAGAAGCGGGTCACATGAAAGCGCCATGGCTATCATCGCCCTCTGCCTCATGCCGCCCGAATACTCGTGCGGATACTGCTTCACGCGCTCTTCGGGGTTCGGGATATTCACAAGCTTCAGGAACTTTATGGCCTCCGCCTTGGCTTCGGCGCCGCTGAGCTTTCTGTGATGCTTGATGGCCTCTACAATCTGCTTACCGACCTGCATCGTCGGGTTGAGGCATGTCATCGGGTCCTGGAAAATCATCGACACCGTTTTGCCCCTGATTTTCTGCATCGCCTTTTCGGGTGCGGCGACTATGTCTATGTCACCCAGAGTCACCTCTCCCTCGGGAATCCTCGCGGGGGGCATCGGGTTGAGCTTCATGATGGTCTGCGCCGTAACGCTCTTGCCGCAGCCGGATTCGCCGACTATCGCCAGCACCTCACCCTTATCCACGTGAAGCGTGACGCCTCTCACGGCCTTGACCTCACCCGCGTATGTGTCAAAGCTTACATGCAGGTTTTCGATGTCAAGAACTCTTTCAGGAGGCAAATCTTTTTTCTTGTTATTTATCACAACTGTTTTATTCTTTTCCATAGTTACCTCCTCAGACGCGGATCAAACGCGTCGCGCAAGCCATCACCAAAGAGGTTGAACGAGAGCATCGTGAGGCTGATGCAAATCGCCGGAATCCAAAGCTGCGACGGGTAGAGCTGGAACACGGTTACACCGTCGTTCGCGAGAGAACCCCATGAGCAATACGGAATCGTGACGCCCATGCCGATGAAGCTCAAAAACGCTTCGGTAAATATCGCGGACGGTATCGCCAGCGTGATTTCGACGATGATAATGGAGAGCGAATTCGGCAGCAGATGCCTCGCAATAATCCTTGACGAGCCGGCGCCGAGCGCCTTGGCCGCAATGACGAATTCCTGCTCCTTCAGCGCCACAACCTGCCCCCTCACGAGCCTTGCCATGCCTGTCCAGCCGACGGCGGAATATGCGACGATTAAGGATACGATGCCGGTCGGGTCACTGCTTCCGACGACCATCTTAAGGAGTATGACTACCATGAGATAAGGGATTCCGTTGATAACCTCAACTATTCTCATCATGATATTATCAACCAGGCCACCCATATAGCCGGAAATACCTCCGTAAATAACGCCCACAAGGAAGTTGATGAACACCGCGACGAACGCAATCATCAGTGATATGCGGCCGCCCTCCCATGTTCGCACGAAGATGTCACGTCCAAGTGCGTCTGTGCCGAACAAATGCACTACGCCTGCCTGTTCCTCATTGGTGCAAACAAAGCCCATCGGCGCGTTCGTATGCGTCAGGTGCTGCTCGTTCATTGTGAACGGCGAAAAGAATGGCACCAAAATCGTCAGCAAAAGCAAAAGGACGATGATGACAAGGCAAACTCCGGCCGCCTTGTTTTTGAACAAACGACGCATAGCGTCTCTTCCAAAGGTCACGCTTTTGCGCGCCATGGCTTCGCCGCTTTCTATATCCGGACCAACCCATTTGAATTTATTTCTCTCAATGTTATCCATCATTTACCCCCCTCTAGCTTAACCCTCGGGTCAATGAATCCGTACGCCAAGTCAACGACAAAGTTTGCAAGAATCAAAAATGTTCCGTAGAACATCGTTGTGCCCGCTATCATAGTGTAGTCATTCTCACGCACACTCTGCACGAAGAATTTGCCGAGACCCGGGATTGAGAATATCCTCTCAACAACGAACGCCCCAGTCAGTACAGCCGCCGCAATCGGACCAAGCACCGTCACAACCGGCATGATTGCATTCCGCACGGCATGCTTCCAAATCACCTTCCTGTTTGAAAGCCCCTTTGCCTTGGCTGTTTTAATATAATCCTGCCCCAAGACGTCAAGCATGCTCGTCCGCATGAGACGTGAAATCGTCGCAAGTGAGCCGAAGCTCAGGGCAAAGGCAGGCAAAATTTTTGAATTAAAAGCATCCCAGCCTGTTACGGCAAAGAATTTAATCCCTGTCGCCTGGAAGAGCTGCAGTCCTAAAAAATATTGTAAAACCGAACCCACGATAAAGCTCGGTACGGATACTCCGATAATTGCAATAAGCATAGCCGCCGTGTCCCAGCCTGTTCCTCTTTTCACGGAAGCCAAAATGCCCAGTAACACTCCCGCAATAACAGCAAACAGGAGCGCTCTGACTCCCAGGTCAAGGGAGTAAACAAAGCTTTCGCTTATGATTGTCGAGATTGGCCTGTTATACTTAATTGATACTCCGAAATCCCCGCGGAGAAAATTGCCGACATACATCACAAACTGTTCTCCGATAGGTTTATCAAGCCCGTATTTCGCCTCAAGATTTGCCATAACCTCCGGCGGAATAGCTTTTTGCCCTGTAAACGCGTCACCCGGCAATGCGTGCATTATGAAGAATGTAAGCGTCAATAATGCAAAAAGCGTCACTACGGTATAACCTACTCTTTTTAAGATATACTTTAACAAACAGCTCGCCCTCCTTCTATATTATAATCATTTTGCGCCGCTGAGCCGATAACCGACTCCAAAACGCAAAGCATACCCCCAAAAAGGCGTATGAATTATTGTATCACAAAAATTGCAGATTTGGAACAGCAAAATCAAATAAATGTCAGTTTTTTCGCGAAATTATTAGTGAATTGAATATCAAGGCTTCTTTTTTTGCAAAAAAGTAATTCCGCCCGTGTTTTCTTATAAGCAAACCCCCCGGCAAAAGCCGAGGGGTGAATGCCTATTCTGTCAGTGTTTCTTTAGACTATTGTTGCATTTACGAAATTCCAATCCTGGAACATTGACCTGTAAACGCCTGAAACCTTTTCGCTTGTGATATAGTCACGAACTCTCCAGTATATCGGAGTAACCATCATGTCATCAGCGATAATCTGTTCAAGCTCTTTGAAGTATTCAAGACGTGTATTAGGATCTGTCTCCGCCGCTGCCGAGGAAATCAGCTCATCATATCTCGCATTTGAGTAAGATGTGTGGTTGTTTCCGTTTCCTGTTACAAACAGATCAAGGAATGTGTTGGCATCGTTGTAGTCAGGGCCCCAGCCTGCGAAAACTATCGAGAAGTCTTTGTTTGACATTCTGTCAAGTCTGCTCTTGAATGTCATCTGCTCAACGGAAATATCCACGCCGAGATTCGAAAGAATCTGCTCCTTGATAAATGCGCCTATCAGCTGCGGCTTGTCGCCGTCGTCAAGAAGCATTGAAATCTGCGGGCCAAGCTCTTCTGCTGTCATTCCAAGCTCGGAAAGACCTGTCTCAAGATATGTTTTAGCCTGCTCGACATCAGCTGTTGTACTGATGAGATCACCGACCTTTGACTGGAAGTCTCCGTCAATTCCTGTAACGCCGAGGCCCGGAGGGCAGAGGCTTGTGGCAGGCTGACTGCTGTTCTTCTCAACCGTTGCGACATAAGCTTCTCTGTCTATGGCAAGTGACAGGGCTTTTCTGATGTTCTTATTTGCGAGAACAGAGCTCTCGTCCAAGTTGAACTCCAAATACCATGAGGCGCCGTCGTTATACTGATTGACGGGGTAACCTTCGCCCTTAATCATTGTGACCTGCTCACCTGTAAGACCGATCATATCAACTTCGCCTGCCTTGAAGGCATTCAATGCTGCGTTTGAATCAACTATCATAACGCCCTTGATTTCTTTGATGAACGCCTTATTGGCCGCATCCCAGTAACCGTCGTTCTTTGTCATTACAAGGCTGTCCTCATGTGTCCAGCTTGAAACTGTGTATGCACCGTTTGAAAGGATATACTCAACCTCTGTGCCGTACTTATCAGCACCGACTTCATTGTAGAAAGCCTCGTTGATAGGTGCGAAAGAGCCGAACGCAAACATGTCGATTGCGTAGGGAGTGGGGTTCTCAAGTGTGATTTCCAGTGTGAGGTCGTCAACTACCTTAACGCCCAAATCATCCACTGAACCTGTGCCGTCTGTGACAGCCTGAGCACCCTTGATAATCCATCCAAAGTAAGCATAGTCCGCCGCTGTTTCGGGAGCGATGAGTGTCTTAATCGCAAAGGCATAGTCGTTAGCCGTAACAGGTGTTGTGCCGTCTGACCACAGCATTCCTTCACGGAGATGGAATGTGTAGACGAGGCCGTCATCGCTGATTTCCCAGCTCTCAGCTGCGCCCGGGATAATCTTGTCTTCGTTGTCCTGCATGACAAGGTTCTCGTAGACGTGCTTGAAAATCTGGAAGCTGATTGTGTCTGTAGAAAGAGCTGAGTTGAGTTCGGGCGGCTCAGAACCAAGGTTTATAACGATTGAATCCTCGCCCGGTGTGCCCGGATACATGCCTGTGCCTTCCGGTGTAACCTCTGATGTGTCGCCTGCTGTGGAAGATGTATCATCTCCGGCAGGTGTTGATGCGGGGTCTGTCGGCGTTGAGCATGCCGTGATTACCGTCATCACCATGAGCACAGCCAGAAGCAGTGAAAGAATCTTCTTTGTTTTCATTTTCGTACCTCCTGAATTTTTTTACTGTGTATATCACAGTTGTTTTTAAGCTAATAACAAGCCTGTGGGTAATGCCGGCAACACAAAAAAACCGATTGCCTGCGCCGCCCTCTGTGGCGTGCTACTCTCCTAAAACGTAAGGATACTTCATTCTACATCATGAAAATGGCTTTTGCAACTGATGAATGCTAGAATTTCACACCGCCGCGCATTTCGTTTTTGTGTGTTTTGACGAAATAGTTACGGAAATCTCGCTCTTTTGTAACTTTTTCGCATGTTTGTAACCTTTTCCTGCTGTTTTTGAAATCCTTTTTGCATTTTTGAATCCCCGAAATTGCATTAAGCGAAATGAAATTGAAATCTTGCTTCGCTCATTCTGCCTTCTGCTAATTCCAGCTCATCTGCAGCTTCTTGTCCTGCACGGCGCAATCCGTAAGGTACAGATTGATGAGAACCTGATACGGTATCCCTGATTCCTTCGCCTGCGCTTTGAAATAGTCAATTGTGGCACTGTCAAGATTGATGGTAATCTGCCTCTTCAGTCTCTTTGCATAAGGGTTCTTTTCAGATTTTGAAAAATCATATTCTTCTCTCATATTTTCACCTCATCTTTGATAATAATGGTACTGCTTCGCTTCTGTTTTCGTTGCTCTTCTGGCGGATATAATTCGGATAACTGTTTCAGAAACCCTGTAGCAATGGCAAACCACCAGCAAATTCGCTTTTCCGCTTAGTCCCAGAATAATGAATCTCTCTTCATCTTCTGAATGCTCTGGGTCATCAATTACTCTGGCGTCCGCATCATAAAATACAGTTGCCGCTTCATCAAACGACACTCTGTGCTTCTCCAGATTGGCTTGTTCCTTAATTTTATCCCACTCGAAACTAATACTATTCATAACTACATTATAATTATATAATACATATATGTCAATTCCTGTTATGTCAATTTCTTTGCTTACATATTTCTTGAGAGTGTGCGCTTCTAAGCGAAATGAAATTGAAATCTTGCCATCTTGCTGTTATAATGATAGCCATACTAAGCGCGCAATATCTCTTATAATGTAGAAGAGAGGATTTTTATGCGGAAAAATGTAGGGGCAGAATCGGCGAAGCCCAAAGAGGCCGGCACATTTACAAGAATAAGAAAAGCCATTATGGGCTTTTTCCGTGTTTTCTCCGAGGATGGCCTAGACGCCGCCTCCGGCCACGGCGCATTCTTTATTCTCATCGCGTTTCTGCCGTTTTGTGCTATTCTGATGATGATTCTCCGTAACATCGACATTGACGGCATAGATATGATAAGCCGCGCGCTGAAGGTTCTTCCCACAAGCGTTGAGGAATATGTAAAATCCCTGCTGGCGCAGCAGAGATTCAGCAGCACGGGGATTCTCTCTATTTCCATCGTTGCGTTCGTTTGGGCCTCCAGCAGCGGCATGGTTTCGATTATCAAGGCTTTCCGGCGGATTTTCGGCATTGAGAAAAGCTCGAAATTCTTTGCCGTACGCGCGCTTTCCATCGTGTATGTCATCGGCTTTATTCTGGCGCTTGTTCTCACGGCGGTTTCGTTCGTTTTCGGCTCCTCCTTCTACGATTTCCTCGTCGGGCGCGCACCGGACGCCATCGTCTTCATCCTTCAGCAGTTCCGCTCTATCATCGGATTTGTGCTGCTTATTGCCTTCTTTGTGCTGCTGTATATCAGCACCTCAAAGAATAAGTATTCGTTCATCTGCTACCTTAGCGGGGCTGTTTTCACCGCTCTCGGCTGGCTGATTTTCTCCTCAATCTTCTCGTTCATTGTTGAAAACATCGCCGATTTCGCGCTTCTTTACGGAAGCCTCGCGACTATCGTTATCCTCATGCTGTGGCTCTACTTCTGCCTGTATATCATGTTCGTCGGCGCGGAAATAGTCAAGCTGCTGGACAAGCACGGCGTTCGGCCGAAGGCAAATAAGGATTTATCTGAGCCTGAAGCGGCCGCCGCGCTCGCGCAGGAAAAGCAAGGAGGCGACGATGCCACTTAAAGCCGATATTGAGAAGATTCAGAAGATTTATTTTGATAATATTGATGACCTCTACCGCCTCGCCTTTGTGCATACAAGCATTTCGTTTGAGGCGTCTGATATCATAAGCAACGCCTTTCGAAACGCACTCACAAGCGAGCTGCTCTATCGCCTCGCAACAAGCTCGAGAGAGGGGATTTACGCGCTCGTATACAGAGGCTGCATGGATTTCTTCCGCCGCAAGGCGAGGAAGAAAATCAAAGCTGAAAAGCTGCGCGAGATGAAGGTTCCGTTTGAAATCACAGATTCCATGGTGAAGCTTCTGCATCTGCCGATGAAGCTCAAAGCCCCGCTGGCGCTTCATGAGCTCGGCTTTTCCGATGAGGACATAGCCTTCATCACGAAGGCCTCTCCCGAAAAGGCCGCGGGCCTGAGAGGCAAGGCGGTCTCCGCCTTAGGCGAAAGCGAAAGTGCCGCAAAAAAGGCGATAGGAGAGATTCATCTCAGCGAAGAGACGCATGTACGCAACTTCGATATTCTCAAGTATGATTTCAACGAGGGCGGGTTCAAGGCGAGGCAGAGGCTGCGCAGGTTCAAACGCATACTCGATATAGCCGTTCCGTTCATTGCGGCGGGCATAATCATCTTCCTTGTCATTGCCTATTTCTACACGACGCAATATCATAATTAGGCATAAAGAAACCCCGGTATAACCGGGGTTTTAGTTTTAATCCAGCCCTATTTCTTCCTCTTGCTCCATGATGTTCTCTGCGGGTAAATCGTTCTTCGCGCTGCGCGTCACCACAGACTTATCCTTCCATTTTCCGCGCGCGTAGAAGATAATCGAGAGCGCCATGCCGATAACCCATGAGATGAGCATTGAATAAAACAGCATATCGGAGTTTCCGAGAGGAGCCTCGGGCGTCTGTGTAAGATAGACAAGCCCGTATGCCAGCGGAACTCTTATCGCCACCGTCGTGACGATTGAAATCCACATCGGAACCACCGTTTCGCCCGCGCCCCTCATCACGCCTTGAAGCACCTGCGTCACACATATCGCGACATATCCGATTGCCAGAATGCGTATGACGCGAGTTCCGTTCACCATGACCTCCGGCGTATCTGTAAACATCGTTATAAGATACTGGCCGAAGAATATCAAAATCGTTGTGAGAACAACAGATGTACCCACGGCAATCTGCATACCGCGCTTTGTGCCCTCCTTGACCCTGTCAAGCCGCCCCGCGCCGATATTCTGCCCGGCATACGTCGTCATCGTGTTGCCGAAGGAGAAGTTGGGTATCATCGCGAAGCCGTCCACTCTCATAACCACCGTGCTCATCGCCACAAACACCGTGCCGAAGGAATTCGTCAGGCTCTGCACGACGAGCATTGTGACCGAGAAAATTCCCTGCGTCAGCCCGCTGGGAAGCCCGAGCTTCAAAAGCTGCCACGAGAGCTTTTTGTCCAGCTTCAGCGTTTTACGGTTGAGGGTTATCTCGCCCCTGAGGCTCAGAAGCTTGATTACGCACAGCGCTGCCGAAACTATCTGCGAAATCGCCGTGGCCCATGCCACGCCGGCAACGCCCCAGCCGAAGCCCGCCACGAACCAGATATCCAGCACGATATTCAGCCCGCAGGCCACGAGCAGGAAAACCAGCGGCATTATTGAATCACCCATTCCGCGCAGGATTCCGGAAATCATGTTATAGAAAACCGGCCCTATCATCGCGATAAACGTGATAACCAGATACTCGTTCGCCATCGGAAAAACATCTGCAGGTGTGCTCGTGAGAGACAGAATCGGCGCGGAAATCAGCACGCCCACCACCGTGATTAAAACGGAAGCGAGAAGAGACAGCGTCATCGTAGAACCCACTGTTCTTGAAAGCTTATCCTTATCCTTCGCGCCGAAGAACTGCGCAACCATTATGCTGCTGCCCACGGCGATTCCCATGAAAAGCACCAGCATGAGGTTGATAATCGGCATACAAACGCCGATGGCGGCCAACGCGCCGTCGCCGACATATTGCCCCACGACGATGGAATCCACCGTGCTGTAGAGAAGCTGTGCCACATTTCCGATTAGAAGCGGCACAGAAAACTTGATGATGTTCTTCGCAGGGCTGCCAACCGTCATATCCTGCGAGCCGAACATCTTTGTAAACCTGTTTGCCATTAAGTTTTACTCCCTATTTCCCAAAAAGATTTGTTTATGAAAGTAGGGAGCGTCAAATTGACGCCCCTACTCCATTATGTATTATCTGCCTTTTTTCCTGAAATGTCAATTGTCCTTATGTCCTTGTCCTTAACTATCAACTATCAATTGCCCTTATGTGCGGGCATGCGTGGAAAGCGCCCCTACACTGCCCTTCGCCCTTAACTGTCAATTATCAACTGTCAATTATCAATTGTCTTACTCGCATTCGGCTTTGAAGGCCGTCCAAATCTGCTCATGAAGCTCAAGCGTCTCAGCTGAAACGTTCTCAATCATTTCCATCTTGCTTGTGTCAAAGTCTGAGGGAATAGTGAGGAATTCCTTCATATCCTCGGCGATGAACTCCTCCGCGGGGAGCGTTGTGCAGTAATATCCGAGGAACTCGAAGCAGGCCGCGGCTCTTTCGGGGTCAAGGATATACTCAAGGAAAGCGTGGGCGGCGTTCGGGTTCGGCGCCTGAGACGGAATGAAGCCGCTCATTATGCCGAAGCCCAGCCCCTCTTCGGGGTAAACTATTTCAAGCTCCGGCTTCGCCATCTTCGCCATCGTCACCTGTGAGGTGTATACCACACCCGCGCCAACCTCGCCGGAGATCAGGTCTTCCTGCAGACCTTCGTCCTTAATCAGGCGGATATTCGGTGCAAGCTCAAGCAGCTTCTGGCCTGCCGCCTCGATAACCGCTGTATCTTCGGTGTTATAGCTCTCGCCCATCACCTTGAGCGCCATGCCGTCGATTACGCGGTAGTTGCCGATGAGGCCGACGTTATCTTCAAAGGCCGCGTTCCAAAGGTCTGCATAGCCCTTGATTTCCACATCGAACAGAGCGGGGTCATAGATTATCGTCTGCACGCCCGCGCCGTAAGGCACTGTGTATTCGTCCGTGGGGTCAAAGAACTGCTTCGTGTAAACCGGGTTTACGTTGCCGAGGCTCGGTATCTTCGATTTATCCAGCTTCTGCACGAGGCCTTCGGCAATCGCCATCTCTATGATGTAGTCGTCCGCGATGACGAGGTCATAATCCCCGCCCCCGGCGGCCTGCAGCTTTGCAAGCATTGTTTCGTCAAAATCAAAATTGTTATAGATTATGTCGATGCCTGTTTCCTCTGCGAAGCCGTCAAGAATTTCCTGCGGGAACATGCCCTCCCATGTGTAGAGGTTCAGCGTGCCGCCAACGTCATACTCATTTGTGTCTGCCGCATTCTCTGTCGGGGCAGAGCATCCCGCTATTGTCATGCAAAGCACAACCGCCATAATAATTGCAAGAATCTTTTTCATTGTTTTTCCTCTCGTTTCCAAAGTAGTTTAATATTCTGTCACAGAGTCTTCTCTGTTTTCAGGCCTTCTCATGCGGTTCACCACCGCGGAAATTATGCAGATTATCACCGTGGCGGCGAAAATCAGAGCGCACAGCGCGTTTATCTTCGGCGAAACCCCCGTCTTGAGCTGCGTGTATACTTTAATCGGCAGCGTGTTCGTGTTTGCGCCCGTAACGAAAATGCTGATAATCACGTCGTCGAAGCTCATTGCAAAGCTGAGCATCATGCCGGAGAGAATCGCCGGGGCAATCAGCGGCAGTGTGATGTCCCTGAACACCCGCGCCGGCCCTGCTCCTAAATCAGCCGCCGCCTCTCCGAGGCTCTTATCCATGCCGACGAGCCTCGCCTTCACAAGCATGAACACATATGGTATGCAAAACGCCGTGTGCGCTATGATGAGCGTCGTCATACCGTACGGCATTCCTATAAGCGAGAAGAACACCATGAACACCATGCCGAGGATTATCTCGGGTATCATAATCGGCAGGGTTGAGACATATTCCACCGACGTGTTCGCCTTAAGCTTCGCCCGCGTCATGCCGAATGCCCCCAGCGTGCCGATAAGCGCCGCCGCCGTGCTGCTTGAAAGCGCCAGAACAAGGCTGTTGCGCAGCGCCTCAAACATGGCTTCATCCTCAAAGAGCTCTTGATACCATCTCCACGAAAAGCCCTCCCACACGGAGCTCAGCTTGCTTTCATTGAAGGAGTATATGATTACGATTACAATCGGCACATACATAAAAAGCATGATGAGCCCGAGGAAGATGTTCGGCAGCTTCGTCCGGTTTTTAATCGCCGTTCCTCTCATACGATTCCCTCCAAATCCTTCACCTTCGTGATTTTTCTGTAGAGAACCATAAACAAGGTAGTTATCAGCATCAGCGCCACCGCGAGCGCCGCCGCGAACGGCCAGTTGTGCGTTTTCATGAGCTGGTCTTGAATCACGTTTCCTATCAGCACCACCTTGCTGCCGCCGAGAATATCGGCAATGAAGAACAGCCCCATCGACGGCACAAATGTGAGAATAACGCCCGAGAGCAACCCCGGCAGCGTCAGCTTAAGCGAAACTGTGAGAAAGGCCCTCCACCTGCTTGCACCGAGGTCGCGCGCCGCTTCGACAAGGCTCATGTCAAGCTTTTCGGCACTTGAGTACACCGCGAAAATCATGAACGGCAGCAGCGCGTAAATCATGCCGACCACTACCGCCGGATATGTGTAAAGCAGCTTCAGCGGCTCGCTCGTCAGCCCTGTTCCCATGAGGAAGCTGTCCAGCGTACCGTTGGCGCGGAAGATGACTATCCAGCCGTAAAGGCGGATAAGCGAGCTCGTCCAGAACGGAATCATCAGAAACATCATCATTCTGCTCTTCCATTTTCTTGTGAGCTTCGCCATGAAATAGCCGAAAGGATAGCCCAATAAAATCACGAAGCCCGTGCTGATGAACGCAAGCTTCAGGCTCTCCCAGAATGTTTCGAGATACACCGGCTCAAAGATGTTCGCGTAGTTCTCGGCTGTGAAATCCCACACCACGCCCCATGTCTCGCCGCGCGTGAGGAAGCTGAGGATAAACATGTATATCAGCGGCCCGAGCACGAAGAAAAACGTGAAGATATATATGGGAATCAGCGTAAGAAGATACGGATTAAACCTTTTCGCCTTTTTGCGGCGGGCGGGCTTGGCAAAATCAC
>DBCZ01000062.1:286-549 GCA_002293315.1 Ruminococcaceae bacterium UBA945 | reverse complement strand
ACCGCAATTCTCAGCATGCCGCCCGCGAAGCTTTTTTCCTTCACCACGCCGCGAAGCCCTTCCTGCGCTGATTTTGCAAGTTCTGCCTGCTCGCCCCTTACGGCAAGCGTGACGGCTTCGCCTATATTAAAGGAATGCCCGCGCGAATTAAACTTGACCTCGCCGTCTTCATTCTCCGCCGTTATTTCCCCGCCCGCAACGGATTTTACTCTGGCCTTCACTATATTTGCCGAGCCGACGAACTCAGCCACAAACGAGCTTTC
>DBCZ01000062.1:0-171 GCA_002293315.1 Ruminococcaceae bacterium UBA945 | reverse complement strand
TGGCGGCGCAGCTGCAAATCCAGCGCGCCGAGTGGCTCGTCCAGAAGAAGAATCTGCGGCTTGTTTATAAGCGAGCGCGCGATGGCCACCCGCTGCCTCTGTCCGCCGGAAAGCTCCGCCGGCATTCTTTTATTAAAGCCCTCCAGCTGAACAAGCTCCAGCATTTCATTC
>DBCZ01000021.1:28941-31153 GCA_002293315.1 Ruminococcaceae bacterium UBA945 | reverse complement strand
TGTTTATGGACACAGGCCTTGGGAGAGACGGCTATTCGATAATCGGGCAGGGCAAGATAGACAGCATAGTTTCCGCAAAAAGCGAGGACAGGCGCGAGATATTTGAAGAGGCTTCGGGTATTTCACGCTATCGTTACCGCAAGGAGGAATCCGAGCGCCGGCTGAACCGCGCGGAGGAGAATCTTGTGCGCCTTCGAGACATACTAAGCGAGCTTGAAAGCCGCGTGGAGCCGCTGCGTGAGCAAGCCGAAAAGGCCGAGAAATTCATCGAATATGACAAGGAGAAGCGAGAGCTTGAAATCGGGCTGTGGGTGGAGACGCTGAATCAGTCCGGCAGAATTCTGCGCGAGCATAACGAAAAAATAGATTTGGCGAGAAGCCAGCATATTTCCTGCACCGATGAGCTTGACACTCTGCAAAGCGAAAACGAGGCGAGCTTTCGCGAGATAAATGACCTCATCGCCGCGATGGATTTCGACAGAAGCGAGGCCGCCCGCTTTGACGCCGAGGCAGGTGTAACCGAGGGCGAAATTGCGGTGCATATGAACGACATCAACCATCACAGGCAGAGCATCAGCCGCATAACAGAGCAGATAGAGGCGACGGCGCGTTCGTCGATGGATATAGAAAATGAAATTGCGCAGAGAAAATCCGAAATAAGGGAGCGCGAGAAGAGCATTGAAGACAGCCGAGCAAGCTATGATGAATATGCGAAGCGGCTTGAAGCCCTGCGCCAAAATGCCGACGAGGCCACGGCGAGCATCGAGAAGGCGGCGCTGGAGCTGGCTTCGATGAACACCGCACTTTCAGAGGAGAGAATTAAGGTTTCCTCGGCGAGTTCGTCTTCGGCTGAAATTGAGAGCCGCGTGAGCGTAATTGATGAGGCACTCGGTGCGAACGAGCAAAAAGCAACAGAGCTTTCCGTGAATATCACAGAGCTTAAGGAGATGCTTTCAGACATAGAAAGCGCTGTTTCCTCTTTTGAGAATACGCTTAAAGGCCATGAGATGAAGCTTGAGTCCCGCCGCGCAAAGGCAGAGGCCTCCAAAGCCGAAGCCGATAAGCTCAATCTTGATGCGGCAAATCATGAAAACCGCGCGAAGCTGCTCAGCGACCTTGAGCGCAACCTGGAGGGCTTCGGCGCAAGCGTGAAGAGCATCGTCAAAGAGGGCGAACGGGGCAATCTTAAAGGAATCTACGGCCCGGTGACGAAGATAATCAAAACAGATAAGTGCTATGCGGTGGCGCTTGAAACTGCGCTCGGTGCGGCGATGCAGAATATCGTCGTGGAGAGCGAGGCAGACGCCAAAGCCGCGATGAATTACCTTAAAAGCAAGAATATCGGCAGAGCCACCTTGCTGCCGCGCGCGACCATAAGCGGCAGTGTAGCGGACGGCAGAGATGCGGAAAAGATGGCAGGCTATGTGGGCATAGCGTCAGGGCTCTGCTCATGCGAGGAAAAATTTGCGGGCATTAAAAACCAACTCCTCGGCAGGATTTTCATCTCCGAAGATTTAGACAGCGCCGCGTCAATTGCCAAGCGAATGAATTACCGCTACCGCGTCGTCAGCCTTGACGGGCAGGTGGTGAACGCGGGTGGATCTTTCACGGGCGGCGCGAAAGCGCAGAACAGCGGGCTTCTCAGCCGGGCCTCGGATATTGAGCGAATCACCGCCGAGGCAAAGGAGCTGCGCGATAAAGCTGAAGCGGCGATTGTGGAATATAAGCAGCGCCAACAGGAGCTCAGCTCAAGCGAAGCCGAGATTGAGGCGCTCAAGGGCGAGCTGATTTCGGCGCAGGAGGAGAGAATCAAGATTGCGGCGGAGCTTTCGCGCTTTGAGCATGAATTTGAGGCGGCAGGCACGGAGAGAACCCGGCTTGATGATGAGCGGAAGAATTCTGTCTTAAGGCTATCAGAGCTTACGGATATACGCAAAACGGCGGAAGCTAAAATCACGGCGCTTGAAGCGGATTTACTTGAGGCGCAGAAGAAGAGCGAAGACCTCGCCGTCGACCGCGAAGACAGCCAGGAGCGCCTAACGGACATCACAAACACAATTCAGGAAATCCGCATGGCGGAAATCGTCGCGAAAAAGGATAAAGACGGCTTGCTGACGAGCATAAGCGAGCTTGAATCTCGCAGGCTGAACAGCAGCGGCACAGTGAAGAAGCACGAGGAGGAAATCGCGGAGCTTGAGGGCAGCATTGAAGC
>DBCZ01000021.1:21799-28905 GCA_002293315.1 Ruminococcaceae bacterium UBA945 | reverse complement strand
GGCAGAGGAGAAATCTCTAAAGCGCAGTGAGCTGGAGAAAAACCAAGGCGAATTCAGGCGCAGAGAACGCGAGATTTCCGACGCTCGCGAGAAAATCAGCGGAGAGCTGGCGCGTCTGCAAGAGCGAAGCGATAACTTCCAGAAGGAGTATGACAGCATAATCAGCCGCTTGTGGGAGGAATATGAGCTGACGCGCAGCGAAGCCGAAGCCCAGGGCAAAGAGATTGAAGATATGCCCAAGGCGCAGAGGTGGCTGAACGAGCTTAAGAATAAAATCAGGGCGCTGGGCGCGGTGAATGTCGCGGCAGTTGTGGAATATAAAGAAGTCAGCGAGAGGTATGAATTCCTGAAGGCGCAAATCGCCGACATTGAGAAATCAAAAGCGGAGCTTCTGACGCTCATCGGTGAGCTGACGAAGCAAATGCGTGAGCAGTTCATTGAGAGATTTGCCGTAATAAACGAGAATTTCCGCAAGATATTCAAAGAGCTTTTCGGGGGCGGCACGGCGGAGCTTTCCTTCGCGGACGAAAGCGATGTTCTTACATCGGGCATAGATATCAAGGTGCAGCCGCCGGGAAAGATAGTCAATCATATTGAGTCGCTATCGGGCGGCGAAAAAGCGCTTGTCGCCATCTCAATCTATTTTGCGATTATGAAGGTCAGCCCGCCGCCGTTCTGTGTGCTGGACGAAATAGAGGCGGCGCTCGACGACATCAACGTAGGGCGTTTTGCGCAGTATCTTCGTCGCATGAGCGGAAGCTCTCAGTATATAATCATCACGCACAGACGCGGCACGATGGAGGAATCTGACATGCTTTACGGCGTGACAATGCAGGACCAGGGCATATCGAAGCTGCTGGCGCTGCGTACACAGGCGGAGGCAGACGAACTTCAAGGAGCGTAAACAGGAGAAAACATGGGATTATTCGATAAGATTAAAGAGGGCCTGAAAAAGACGCGCGAGAACGTCAGCGGCTCAATAACGCAAATGCTCAACTCCTTCACTAAGATAGACGAAGAGCTGTTTGAGGAGCTTGAAGAGCTGCTCATAATGGGGGATGTGGGCGTCACAACTGCACAGCATATATGCGATGAGCTGCGCGAGAAAATCAAGGAAAAGGGCATTACAGAGCCATCTGTAATAATGGATGAAATCAAAGAAATCGTCGCGCATATGCTCGGCGGCGATAACGGGCTTAATTTAGACACGAAGCCTTCAGTCATTCTCGTCATAGGCGTGAACGGTGCGGGCAAAACGACCGCCATTGGCAAGATGGCAGCCATGCTTAAGGCCGAAGGCAAAAGCGTGATTCTCGGCGCGGCGGATACCTTCCGTGCGGCGGCAATTGAGCAGCTTGAAACATGGGCGGAGCGCGCCGGTGTGCCGATAATTAAGCGCCCGGAGGGCTCTGACCCGGCTTCCGTCATCTTTGAAACCATCTCGGCGGCGAAATCAAGGGGCAGTGATATAATCATCTGCGATACGGCCGGCAGGCTGCAAAACAAGAAGAATCTAATGGATGAGCTTGCGAAAATCGCGCGGATTATCGACAGAGAGCTGCCGGATTGCAGCAAGGAGATTCTCCTTGTGCTTGACGCCACAACAGGGCAGAACGCAGTAAATCAGGCGCGCGAGTTCAAGGCGACTGCGGACATCACGGGCATTGTGTTGAATAAGCTTGACGGCACGGCAAAGGGAGGCGTGGTTCTGGCGATTAAAGAGGATTTGAACTTGCCGGTGAAGTTCATCGGTGTAGGGGAGCAAATTGATGATTTGCAGCCATTTGACGCAGGGGATTTTGCCGAAGCACTATTTGACGCCGAGCGAGACGAGAACACGTACATTGAAAGCGAAAACACAGAAGAGGAGAACGAATGAAGCTGCTGATAGCCACGCACAACACGCATAAGGTTGAGGAATTTTCAAGAATTCTCGCACCTTTGGAGATAGAAATCGTGACGGCGGATATATCCGAGCCGATTGAGAACGGCAAGACCTTCGCGGAGAACGCCTTCATCAAGGCCGAGGCCGCCTGCAAGGAGACCGGAATGCCCGCCGTGGCTGATGATTCCGGCATATGCGTTGATTCACTTGACGGCGCGCCGGGGGTATATTCCGCGCGTTACGGCGGCGAGGGCTTAGACGACAGAGGCAGGCTGCTGAAGCTTCTTGAGGATATGGAAAATGTGCCGGAAGATAAGCGGCAGGCGAACTTCACAAGCGCCATCAGCTGTGTTTTCCCGAATGGCGATAGAATCGACGCGCAGGGGAAATGCTTTGGTACAATAGGCTACGAGCCGAAGGGCGAGAGCGGTTTCGGCTATGACCCGATTTTCATGCAGGGAGATATTTCATTCGGCGAGCTTTCCGACGCCGAAAAAGATAAACGCAGCCACAGGGGGAAATCCCTGCGGGAATTTGCGAAAAAGCTGGAAGAATACCTGAAAGATAAGGTGGAAATATGACAAGTAAGCAGAGGGCGTTTCTTCGCTCACTCGCAGTGAATATCGACACAATCCTAACCTCGGGGAAAGCTGGCATAAGCGCCGAGCTCATCAAGCAGGCTGACGATGCACTGACGAAGCGCGAGATAATCAAAGGCAGAGTTTTGCCCGAAACCTCGCCGGTTTCACCGCGTGAAGCGGCAGAGGAAATCGCGAGAAAGACGAAAAGCGAGGTTGTGCAGGTAATCGGCTCACGTTTCGTGCTGTATCGAAGAAATCCGAAAGAGCCGAAGATAGTTCTGCCGAAAGAGAAATGACTATGAGACTAGGAATTTACGGCGGCACCTTCAACCCGATTCACATTGGGCACACCAATATATTGTATGAGTTTGCGAGACGCCTCAAGCTTGATAAGGTGCTGATAATTCCCACCGCTACGCCGCCTCATAAGAATGCGGCAAAGCTTGCAAATGCGCAAGACAGACTGAACATGTGTGAGCTGGCAGTCGGAAAAATTGAGGGAGTGGAGATAGAAATCTCCGATATTGAAATCACACGCAAGGGCAAGAGCTTTACATCTGATACATTAAGGCAGCTCAAGAAGATTTACCCTGATGCGGAGCTGTTTTTGCTGATGGGCGAGGATATGTTTTTAAGCCTTGATACATGGCACGAGCCGGAGGTAATCACAAAGCTTGCAACGCTCTGCGCCTGCGCCAGAAGTGTGGGCGGATTGGAAAAGCTCACATCATTCGGCGAGGCTTTGGCAGAGAAATTCGGCGCAACTTCCATTATAGAGGACATACCATATATAGATGTGTCTTCAACAGTGATAAGAGAAAAAATTTCTAAGGGAGAGAGCATATCTGGGCTTGTGGCGCCTGAAGTAGAGGCCTATATAATCAAGCATCAATTATATGCATAACGGGGTAAAGATGGAAAAATTGCCAAGCAGGGCCGAATGTGAGCGGATAATAAAGCCGCTTCTCAATAAAGGCAGATTTTATCACAGCCGCTGTGTTGCAGACGAGGCAATTAAGCTTGCAAAGCTCTATGGCGCAAACGAAAAGAAGGCCGAGATTGCCGGAATTCTCCATGATATTACGAAGAACATGCCGGAGAGCGAGCAGTTAAGCATAATCGAGGCCTCAGAAATAGAGATTAAAAGCCTTCGCAACGCCCTCGGGGGGAGAAAATCCCGCCTGTGGCACGCCATCAGCGGCGCGGTTTATGTGAGAGATGTGGTGGGAATTAGTGATGCCGACGTCTTTGGCGCGATTCGATGGCACACAAGCGGCAGAGCGAATATGACGCTGCTGGAGAAGGTCATCTTCATCGCCGATTTCACGAGTGCCGACAGAGATTATGAAGATGTTGGCGAGATGAGAAAGCTTGCACAGGAGAGCCTCGAACTCGCAATAATTAAGGGGATAAGATTCACGATAAATGAACTCATGGAGATGGAGGAATACGTCATCTCGGATTCGATAGAAACCTATAACGATGCCGTTCTGCTGCTCTTGCAGGGGAAGGAACATCGCCCCGTTTAAGGAATAAATTTGAATAGCAGTAAAAGCAAAAAAAGATATTACACGGAGGATTTAATGACATCATTAGAGCTTGCAAAAAAAATCGCCCTTATACTTGATGATAAGAAGGGCAGAGAGGTAAAGGTGGTTAAAATCGACGGAATTTCGACGCTCGCCGATTACTTTATCTTCACCACGGGGACCAGCAACACTCATGTGCGCTCACTGGCAGATGACGTTGAGATGAAGCTTAAAGAAAACGGCACAATGCCCGCGAGCGTTGAGGGCTATCGCTCTAACGCGTGGGTTTTGCTGGATTACACGAGCGTAGTCGCACACATTTTTACCACTGAGGGCCGCAGTTTTTATGACCTTGACAGGCTTTGGGCAGACGCCGTACCGGTTGAAATTGAGCTTACGCCTGAATCGTCAATCGGCTGATTTTATACTTGAGAGGAAAACACAATGAAGTATGACCATAAAATGATAGAACCCAAATGGCAAAAGAAGTGGGAAGAGGCTGATGCTTATGCCGCGGATAATTCAAGCGACAAAGAGAAATTTTACTCACTGATAGAATTCCCCTATCCATCCGGAAACGGCTTGCATGTCGGGCATGTTCGCCCGTATGCCGCACTGGATTTAATTTCACGCAAGCGCAGAATGCAGGGCTATAACGTGCTTTTTCCAATAGGGTGGGATTCCTTCGGCCTGCCTGCAGAGAACTATGCGATAAAAAATCACGTCCATCCGTCAATTGTCACCGAGGAGAATATTGCCAATTACAAGCGCCAAATAAAGTCACTTGGGATATCATTCGACTGGAACCGTGAAATTAAAACTACCGACCCGAATTATTACAAATGGACACAGTGGATTTTCCTTCAAATGTGGAAGCACGGCCTTGCGTATAAAAAGGAAATGAACGTCAACTGGTGCCCTTCCTGCAAGGTGGTTCTTGCGAACGAAGAGGTGGTAAACGGCAAATGTGAGCGCTGCGGGAGTGACGTCGTGCACAAAATGAAATCACAGTGGATGCTCAAAATCACGGAATACGCCCAGCGTCTGATTGACGACCTCGACGATGTTGATTACCCGGAACGCGTGAAAATCCAGCAGCGCAACTGGATTGGCCGCTCGACGGGCGCGGAGGTGGATTTCCAGACCACGGCAGGCGATAAGCTCACGGTTTATACCACGCGCGCGGACACTCTATATGGTGCGACTTATATGGTAATTTCCCCCGAACACCCGGTCATCGCCACTTGGAGGGACAAGATACAAAATATGAGCGCCGTGAAGGAGTATCAAGCCGAAGCTGCGAGGAAATCAGACTTTGAGCGCACAGAGGTGGCAAAGGATAAAACAGGTGTGAGGCTTGAGGGTATCAATGCCGTAAACCCGCTGACAAATAAGGAAATTCCAATATTTATTTCAGATTATGTCCTTGTTTCATATGGCACGGGCGCAATCATGGCTGTGCCAGGGCATGATGAAAGAGACTGGGATTTTGCCATGAAATTCGATTTACCTATAATAGAAGTCGTGAAGGGAGGTGATGTCACCAAAGCGGCGTTCACTGATTGCGACACAGGCATTATAGTAAATTCGGGTAACCTAAACGGTCTCTCTGTAGAAGACGCAAAGGTTAAAATAATCGCGTATCTTGAAGAGCAGAAAATCGGGCATGCAGAGGTTAAGTATAAGCTGCGTGACTGGATTTTCTCACGTCAGCGCTACTGGGGAGAGCCCATCCCGATGGTTTATTGTGAAAAATGCGGATGGCAGCCATTAGATGAGAGCGAACTCCCACTTGTTCTGCCGAATGTAGATTCATATGAGCCGACGGACACAGGCGAATCTCCGCTCGCGAAGATGTCAGATTGGGTGAACACAACCTGCCCGCATTGCGGAGGAAATGCCGTCCGAGAGACAGATACAATGCCGCAATGGGCAGGCAGCTCATGGTATTTCCTGCGCTATGCCGACCCTGATAACGGCGCGGCGCTAGCGTCAAAAGAGAGCATCCGCTACTGGATTCCCGTTGATTGGTATAACGGCGGCATGGAGCATACTACGCTTCACCTTTTATATAGCCGCTTCTGGTATAAATTCCTGTATGACATAGGCGTCGTTCCTACAAAAGAGCCGTATGCAAAGCGCACAAGTCAGGGCATGATTCTCGGCGAGGGCGGCGAAAAGATGAGCAAATCCCGAGGGAACGTTATTAATCCCGACGATATCGTCGAGGAGTTCGGCGCAGACACGATGAGGCTCTATATCATGTTCATCGGCGACTTTGAAAAGGCGGCTCCGTGGAACCCCGCGGGCGTTAAAGGCTGCCGCAGATTCCTCGACAGATTCTGGGCACTGCAGGGTATTCTGAGCGATGAAAAAGGAATTCGCCCATCGCTTGAGGCCGCATTCCACCGCACGATAAAGAAGGTTGGCGAGGATATTGAGAACCTCAAGTTCAATACGGCAATCGCGGCGCTGATGTCGCTCATCAATGACATTTACGATACCGGCGCTGTGACAAAAGATGAGCTTTCGCTATTTACAGTTTTACTTTCGCCATATGCGCCGCACATTTGCGAGGAGGTTTGGGCTGAAATCAACCCCGATTCCGGCATGGTGGTCGAGCAGAGCTGGCCCGAGTATGACGAGAGCAAAATCAAGGAGAACACGATTGAAATAGTCGTGCAGATAAACGGTAAGGTGCGTGCAAGGCTGAATGTGACGGCCGACATCACGCAAGAGGCCGCTCTTGCCGCCGCAAAGGCAGAGGAGCGCGTTGCCGCCGAGCTTGCAGGAAAAAGCATAATTAAAGAGATTTATGTCTCCGGCAAGCTCGTGAACATAGTGGCGAAATAATAAAGAGGCAAAAGGAAGACCGCAGGCTGATTTTCATCAATCTGCGGTCTTTTTATATCTTTTTCAAATCGAGGAAACGAAATGAAAATGGAGGGCATATTTGAAAATGAAACGTCAGTCAAGCGCGACGCCCCCGCCGCCCGAACCGTCCGGGTTCGTGTATCCAAAGGTTGCGTTGCCGTCTTTATTGACGCCTGTCTCAATCTTGGCGCCGGGTTTGGCTTGGCCGCTTTTCATCGCGCCTTCTACGAGGTCTTT
>DBCZ01000021.1:21533-21744 GCA_002293315.1 Ruminococcaceae bacterium UBA945 | reverse complement strand
GAGGCTTTATCCGCGTCATTGCTTTGACAAGCCGCCAGAGACATCAGCGAAACGACAACAAGCCCACCCGCGAGGATTTTTTTAAGCTTACTCATGGTTTCACCTCCCTTCTTTCAGCAGATTAACACAATGTGCCGTGAAAGGGAATATGTAGACCAATCTATTAAGCATTTGCCAAAGGCTTTGTAAGGTTTTGAAAAGAAAGCTTTAT